>JAOZGV010000008.1 GCA_026015225.1 Candidatus Bathyarchaeota archaeon | reverse complement strand
AATCTTGACTTAAACTTGGTTTTTACAAGATATTATTTAAAAATCACTCTACTCTGACTTTATAGGTAATAAATAACTATGTTTACGTAAAAGATTCTGTTAAATATGTAATAAGATTGAGAAATCCAATTAACTTGAGGTGTCTATTCAGTTGACAGTAACAGGAGATAATATAGTACGTATTGGAAAAAAACCTTCGATGAATTATATAAGTGCATGTGTTACCCTTTTTAACACTGGTAACGATCAGATCGTCGTCAGAGCGAGAGGAAAAGCAATAACAAAAGCAGTTGATATTGTTGAGATGCTTCGAAGATCTTTTATCAAAAAATTAAAAGTAAAATCGATTAATGTAGATTCTGATGAACTTATGATTTACGGAAAAAATGTTACCATATCAATAATTGAAATTTTTTTAGAAAGATGATTTTTATTATATTTTTTTCGTACACGTTAAACCTCAAGTAAATTGAAAAGAGTTAGATTGGTTTTGGTGAAATATACAAAAATTATTACAATTCCCCCAGGGCCAAAAGCAAGACAATTATTGAAAAAGGATGAAGAAATCATAACCCCGTCTTTGCGAAGATTTCACCCACTTTTTATAGATTCAGGTAGTGGTTGTTTAATAAAAGATGTCGATGGCAACGAGTATATTGATTTTGACTCTGGAGCCTCCTGCTTAAATTTGGGTTATTGCCATACGGAAATTACAAAGTCAATTAATGAACAAGCTAAGAAGTATTTGCATTTTCCGTATAGTAGTTTTCACAATGAGATCATCCTTAATTTAGGCGAAAAAATATTAGAAATAACGCCAGGAAATCATAAAAAAAAATTGTTTTATTGTGCAAGCAATTCTGAAGCAATAGAGGCAGCAACTAAACTCGTTTTTTGGCATACCAGAAAAACATTACTTTTTGCATATTTGAATGCATATCATGGTGAAACATTGGCGGCAACTACTTTAACAGCAGATATATCAGTTAGAAAAAGACACTTTCCAAGATTAGACTCGAGTGTAATTCATTTACCTTATCCCTATTGTTATAGATGCCCTTTCAAATTAACTTACCCAGAATGTAATTACCTTTGTATAGAATTTATCGAAGAAAATTATTTGGAAAAGAACGCTCCTTCAGAAGAAGTTAGTGCTATTTTCTTTGAATCAATTCAAAGCGAAGGAGGAATGATAATTCCTCCAAAAGAGTACTTTCAAAAATTAAAGAAAATGTTAGATAAATATAATATATTGATGGTAGATGATGAAGCACACACTAGCATTGCAAGAACTGGTAGATGGTTTGCAATTGATCATTGGAAAATTGTACCTGATATTATATGTTTTTCCAACTCACTTGCTTCAGGTTTGCCATTGGCTGTTATGATTTCAAATGCTGAATTGATGGACTGGGAAAATGGTTCTAATTTTAATTTTGTTGGAGGAAATTCGATAGCTTCTTCTGTTGCAATTAAAGTTATTGATTTAATACAAAAAGAAAAACTGATAGAGAACTCTATCAAAGAAGGAAATTACTTACTACGAAGATTGAATGAAATGAAGGAAAAATATGATATAATAGGTGATGTGCGTGGAAAGGGTTTAATGACCGGAATTGAAATAATTATGGGCTCCGGTGATAAAGCTCCAAATGAAGATGAATCGACCGAAATAATGAAGAAATGCTTTAGGAGGGGATTAATTCTTACGATGTGTGGCTCATCTGTCTTGAAAATGACTCCTCCTCTTACAATTAAAAGAGATATGATTGATGAAGGTCTATTGATAATCGAAAGCGCAATAAAGGAAGTATATCACGAGCGATTAAAGAATTAGTTCTTATTATTAACCTTGTTTAGCTTATTATTAGCTCAAACGTTTAAAATGCTATATATATTAATTTATGAATTATATCCCGCCTCAATTATCGAAAAAATTATTTTTTAGTATTAAAATAAGAATCAGTTTTGGGTAATTTGAAATTGTTAACTCACAAGGAGAGATATTTAAAAGCTGTTAATCTTGAAGTCCCGGATACGGTTCCGATTGATGGGACGCTCGATTTAATTCATGCCAAAAGGATTTTAGGAAAATCGCCTATGAACTCATCGATTTTTCTTTCAAAGAATTATGATAAAGAGATTGATATGAATTATATTGCTAAACATAACCAAAAATTATTGAATGAGACAGAAATAAAACTTGATTTTGACTCTCTCTCCTTATATGATTGGAATATTTATCCTGATGGTTTTAGACCCAAATATATAGACGCTCATACGTTTATTGATCATATTGGAAGAATCTTTAGATCAAAGCCAGAAGTAAATACGACATACTGGATCGATGGAATTATAAAATCCGCTGAAGATTTAGAGGATTTTGAATTTCCAAGAATTGATCAACTCAATTTTGATATTTTGGAGGAAACACTAGCTCGTGCAAAAGAAGAATATCCAGTAAGGGTTTTTTCTCATGCGGTGGCTACGCTCCCTTTTGAAATCAGGGGAGGCATTGATAAGCTTGTTTATGATATATTTAGACAACCAGATTTTGCAAGAAAATTAATAGAGAAAGCTTTCAATTATCAGATAGATTTAATTAAAAAATTCATTGAATATGGAGTCGGCATAATTGTAGAAGGCGACGATCTAGCAGACTCGAAGGGACCGCTTTTTTCACCCAAAATTCTTAGAGAATTTTTTTATCCTTATTTGAAAAAATTTATTCAAGAATGCAAATCAAAAGATGTTGTAGTTATGAAACATACCGATGGGAATATCTATCCTATACTTGATGAACTCGTTAACTTTGGGATAGATGGACTCCATCCAATGGAGCCAGGAGTAATGGATATTGGTAAAGTAAAAGAGCTTTATGGAGAACGTATCTTTCTTCGTGGAAACGTTGATTGTGTTCATATCCTTCCTTATGGTACTGAGGATGAGGTTAGGGCCGATGTTAGGAGATGTATAGATGCTGGAGCAAAAGGCGGGGGTTTTATTCTCTCAGACAGTAATTCACTTCACAGTAATGTAAAGACTGAGAACATAAAAATAATGGTGGATGAAGCTAGAAGATACGGAAGATATGATTAAGGCAAACTCAATTAATTTTATCTTTTTTTACAATTATAATTTCTATTTTTTAGACAATTTCCTAACACTCTAGATTTGGAATTAATACCTCATTAATTATTTAGACAAT
>JAOZGV010000080.1 GCA_026015225.1 Candidatus Bathyarchaeota archaeon | reverse complement strand
TACTGATCAACCTTTTTAAATTTTCAATTATAAGGATTTGTAAATTCTTTTTCTTATAATAATATTCTAAATACGTTGGTGGACCGCCTAGAATAAGGAGATCTGGCTTCTCAGAAAGAATCCAGTTTAAAGCTTGTATCGAAGATGGGCCTTGTATATCAGATGCATGTGTAATTTTATTTTCATCAACTATTATACTCATCATAAGTACCCACCCTAGAATTGAGTTGCTTTCTCCATGAGATACTGGACTAGAAAATTTCACCCTTGTATCGCCAAAATTGAAAGTCTTAGAGTCTGCTATTTCGATTCTTTGAGCAATTTGCTTCAGAGATTTTTGAAATATCCAACCTCTCCGTCGTTGGCTATAATTGATCTTCTCGCGAAAGTCTTTCAATAAAACATATTTATCTTGATAAATTTGTTCAAAATCCTCCTTGCTGTTTCCTATAAATACTGTATCTCGAAAGCTTGGCGTATAATGGTCATTATGATAATGAGAAACTGTCACTATGTCAGACTTTCTTGCTCTCTCCTTTAGTTGAGTTCTCAGTATTGATCGAGTTTCATACTCTTTTGGGTGGGGCAGTATTCCAAATCTTGGACCAAGAGATAAACCAGCATCGATCAAAATTTTGACGTTAGGAGTTTTAATGAAGGTAGACATAGAACGAACTCCTAGACTTTCGAAAGCTACAGGGAGTACCTCAATACTACCAAACTTCGACTTTCATCCCTCAATGATTCTAATTGTTAAATTTTTATCTTGGTTTTTCAATTATTTCATAAGGTAGGCGATGACGAGTCTGGCCCAATTGAACTTATGATGTAGATCTTGAGTGCGAGAGCCTACCATTTAATTAATCTTAAATTAAAAACATACTTAATACAGGTTGGAAGATTATTATCATCATGCAAAAGGCTCTCAATTTCGGAAAAGTTCCATATAAAGAACTCAAAGATACAGTATTTAAGCATCTAGGAATGAAAAATGATAAGGTCATTCTAGGTCCAAAAGTTGGTGAGGATGGAGCGATAATCAGTATTGGTTCAAAAGTTCTAGTAATTAGCACTGATCCGATAACGGGAGCTACAAAGAATGTAGGATGGCTTTCAGTCCATATAAATGCAAATGACATAGCTTCATTCGGGGTTAAACCATCTTGGTATCTTTGTTCAATACTACTTCCTAAAAATTCGAGAAAGAAACTGATAAGTGAGATCATGAGTGAAATTGATAGGGCATGCAAAGAACTTGGTATAGCTGTTATCGGCGGGCATTCAGAGGTTTCTGCAGGACTCAATCGCTCTATAGTTTTTGGGACAATGATAGGAGAGGCCAAAAAAACCGGGTATGTTACTTCAAGTGGAACAAAGCCAGGAGATAAAATTATTCTTACAAAAAGTATTGGACTAGAAGGGACATCAATTCTTGCAAACGATTTTTACGATGTCTTAAAAAACAAAATCGATAATCAAATCTTAAAGAGAGGGCGGGATTTTATACAGCATATTAGTGTAGTCAATGAGGCTCTTATTGCAATGAAAGTTGGTGGCGTTAGTGCAATGCATGATCTTACAGAAGGGGGGCTTTTAAATGGTTTATGGGAAACTGCTGAAGCCTCCAAAACAGGTATAAAAATATTTGAGGAGAAAATATCGGTTAAAGAAGAAACAAAAAAGATCTGTAAAGCTCTTGGAATAGATTTTCTTGGACTCTTAAGCTCTGGAGCATTAATGATCTGCTGTAAGCCAGATAAAGCATTTCAGATATTATCGGCTTTAGAAAATAGGAATATTTATGCATCTATTATTGGGGAGACCACATCATTAGAAGAAGGGAGGTTTATGATCAGGGATAACGGAAAGAGGATAAAAATAAATCCGCTAGCCCAAGATGAAATTTACAAGGTACTTGGTGATTAGAATTTTAAAGCTACATACTTTTAATTTTTCAAGAAAAATTTGGCTAGCAATATCAATTATCTCTGGATTTGTCTCACTTAATATTGTAATTTATTATATACTAAAATATCCAGACATCGTGATATATGGCGAACAATTTATTATGGATGAATGGTCCCCTATAATGTTCATTCAATTTAAACCCATAACCCTGATATTCTTTTTTACCTTTATATGTTGGGGCTCATTGCTTCAATTTATTAAGATTGAATTATCGAAAATAAACAAGAATTGGATAGATTTTGCAATTTTAATATCATTCTTGGTTTTTCTCGCATCATTATATGAGTTGTTCTTCAATTTTGCATTGTGGGGAGCTTTAATGACAATAACTAATGTAGAAAATCCTGATATTTTATACAATAAATTTCCGAACCCAGATACTCCAGTCTCATTAGTATATGCAACGAAAATAGTAATTTTAATTTTTTCTATTTCTGTTTATTCAGTATATTTTCTTCATAATATAAGAAGCGGGAGAACGCAAAAAAATGGAAAATGATGATAGCAAACGAGGAATTGATCTCATAGAGAAGGCTATGAGTGAAAAATCTTTATTCAAAGATGAAAAGCCCCTATCTTTAGAATTCATTCCCTCTAAACTTCCCCATAGAGAAAGGGAATTTCTCTCTCTTACGCAGATTTTCAGATCTATTCTAGAGAAGCCCAATACATCAAGTCAGAGAGTTTTAATATCGGGTGAGGTGGGCACTGGAAAGACAGTTCTTTCGCATCGTTTCGGTATAGATATGGAAAGAATGGCTAAAGGAAAAGGATTGAATGTCAAGTACTTGCATATCAATTGCAGAGAGTTTAGAGGCAATTTCTTTTCAATTCTGAATAGAATTATTAACGAGTTTATTCGTAGCTTCCCTCAGAGGGGATATTCATCAGAAGAATTGATACACACTCTGATAAGCATATTGGATGAAAAAGACATACACTTGATTCTTGCTTTGGATGAGTTAGAAACTTTACTAAAATCAAGTGAGGGCGACACACTATATACTCTCACTAGAGTTCAAGAGAGTAGACTAAATGCACCTGCCAGGCTTTCATTGATCTGCATTCTCAAAGATTTGAGCTTGTTAACTATGCTTGATAAAAGCACATTGAGTATTCTTCAACAAAATGTAATTGAATTAGAGAGATATTCATCAAATCAACTAATAACTATATTAAGAGATAGGATGAATTTGGCTTTTAAAGAAGGTGTCATTCTAGATGAAACGATAGAATTGATATCCGATTTGGCTACAATCAACGGAGATGCCAGATATGCAATAGAACTACTTTGGAAATCTGGAAAATGCTCAGATTTTGAAGGCGATGATCTTATTGAGCCAAAACATGTTCGAAAAGCATCCGAGAGCATGTACTCACCTATGAGGGAAGAATATCTAGAATCGCTTGTCATAAATGAAAAATTAATCCTACTTGCCCTTTCCCGATCATTAGAAAAGAGCATATCGGCTTATTCAACTATGGGCGAGGTTGAAGAGATGTATAAGCTTGTTTGCGAAGAGTATAATAAAAAG
>JAOZGV010000086.1 GCA_026015225.1 Candidatus Bathyarchaeota archaeon | reverse complement strand
GATTATCTAAAACTAAGTTCTATTAATCATGCAATATCTTTTTCCCATAATTCCGTCTTTTCTATCTTTTTTCTTTCTCTTCTTTTTCTCATTAGAAATTTATGAACTGTTGAATGTTGTTTTCCATTAAGTAGCATACGGACTGCTTCTCTTGCAATAAAAATTGCATCATAGTCTCCAATAGCAGATATTGTATGCCCATAAACAGATATATTAGCATCAGTAAACTCCTCTAACATTCTTCTGATTTTTCCATCTCTGCCTATGATCCTTCCCTTAACTCTTTTAATCTCGCTTTCATTCTTACCAAAAGTCTCTCTCAGATCAATGATGTCCAATATATTTTCTTCATTTGATAATGCAAATGCTCTATCGGGAGAAAAGCCCCTTCCTATTGCTTTGACTGTCTCTCTTGCAGAAATTAATTTCGTTGGGTCAATATCTGAGAGAATTTCGACATTCCCGTCTTCGCTATCAATTCTTAATTTAACTTTGAAAATTCTCTCTACTCTCTTCTTGATTTCGCCGTTATGGCCTAGTAACACTCCTATTCTTTCACGTGGAATGATTATCCTAAGAACGTTCTCCATTTTTCTTTATAATACTCCTGTAAATAGATTCAAAAGGTTCTATCTCTACATTTAGTCTCTCAAAAAATTTGTTTAAATTTTCAATATCTCTTTTTAATAGTTCGTGTGCTAAAGGATGGTCTACATTTACTCCTTGCGAAAAATCAATCAGTACAGGTCTTCCTCTTAGTACCATTACGTTGTATTCGCTTAAATCACCATGAATTAAGTTGGCTTTTTTATATAATGCGGCTATATAGATCATCAATTTTTTATATACTCTTGTAGGATTCTTTAGGACCGCCTCTTTTAATAGTGGTGCTGGAATACCGTTATTTCCAATAAATTCCATGAGTAAAACATTACCATTTACATATATTGGTTTTGGAGCTCTGACTCTGGCTTCATTAGCTAATGAAAGATTTCTAAACTCTTTTTTTGCCCATAAGTAGATAAGGGGCCTAGTTGACCTTGGAATTTTTTTAAATCTGTTATCCCCCTCTATATACTTGAGCATTCCTTTTCTAAATTCAGAGGTTCCAACTAAAAATATTTTTATCGCAATATCCTTTCCATTGGAATCTTCGCCCGAATATATACGAGATTCCTTGCCCGCTTTAACTGTCCCAAAAATTTTTTTTAAAATACCACTGTTCAACAAACGATAAATTATCATCAAAGTTGATTTATCAAATACTTCCTCTAGAACGTCCATATCTTCGCTTCTTTTTTCTCGCATTAATCTTTCTGTTTCATATCTTTTTTCTCTGAGTCTAAGCTTGAGTGATGCTTTTTCCTCCCCATCAACCACTTGTTAAATCGCCTCGTTGAAACTTCAAATATCCCTTGGCTTTTAAACTCTCTGCTTGGCCTTTAGTGTACCTCCAGACTATGTCCCCTCTTACTTCGAATTGAAAATCCCATGGATCAACTAGCACGACATCATTAACGCGAATCCAAACTCTTCTTTTCATTTTACCTCTAATTCTACAAAGTCGATTATGTCCATCAGTACATTTCACACGAAGTCTGTCATATCCAAGCATTTGCGTTACAATTCCTAGGACTTGATCTCCAGCTGGAAGCACTAATCTTCTGAGCATTTCTTCGCTTAATACTTTTTTCTTCCCCATTTGATTATCGACCAAAATTGCCCCATTTTAGAATTTTTCTACTATATTATTAAAAATACAAGTTTTATATGAATAAAAATTGTGAATTTATAAAATCGATTTTTAAGCTAACCTTTTAGGTCTTGAACTCAAGTATTTAAAGAATTTAAATGTATTCTATTTCAGTTTAATAAGTCCAGCTTCATTATTTGTACATGAGGTATTCCATCTATTTGAATCACGGCTTTAGGATCTACTAATTCATGTTTAATGGCGGCTTTTATAATTTTTTTACCAACTAAATTAGCCTGCACTGCTCTATCTAGGATATCAATGGCCTCTTTAATGCTGCAACGACGATCATCATAGAACTCTTTTTCTATCTCTAGTTTTAATTTTCCCTCTCTAAAGGTTTTGTTTATAAGTTCTTGGTCGCAAATGGCTACCAATGAACATTTTGGATATCTATGTATTTTAATACAGATACCACTCAACACAAGCGCCTCAAATTTAGGGAGATGTTATTGAAGATTTTGCTCCACATGCATCACAAATCAAGAACAAGAATCTATCTTCTCTCTCAACCCTTGTATCGGGCCTTTTACAAATTGGACAAATTATGAATCTATCGCAATAAGTATGAAGAAGTTGATTGATAGTTTGATCATTAAATTTACCCTGGAAAATCACTCTCGTTCCATCAACGGATCCTGCTGTAGCCATCTCTTTGGTTAAAAATTTTAAGAGTTGACGTGGGTCTCTATTCATTTTTTGACAGATTTCACTAAAATTATAAACTATTGTCTTAGGACCGAATATAGCAGAAGATGGCACAGGAATTTCAAATCGTTCTTCTGAGGCAATCTTTTTCGGAATTTTTTCATAAGCCCTTTCCAGATACTTCGAATATTGTTTTGACATATAATCTCCTCTTAAAAATCAATTAATTTTAATGACATTCCTGTTAAATAGGAGTCTTTTGATTTAAATTATTTGTTTAAAGTAAGATTTATAGAATAAATTGTGGCCAATAATTTTTTTATTTTT
>JAOZGV010000058.1 GCA_026015225.1 Candidatus Bathyarchaeota archaeon | reverse complement strand
AATCTTGATTAAAATGGGAACTATGAGGAGATTTACTATCTCGGTCCTTCTTCTATTAGTTCTCATCTTAAATCTCCCCACCATAAATGAGACCTTCACAAATGCAGAGACGCACGTCACACCAACAAAATCTTGGGGAGTCTTTTTTAGGACCGAGGGAGATATCGAATTTACCATCAATCATAGCGGACTGGCTGTCCGTATTTTGGTTCCAAGAGAGTTTCTTGAAGGATTTGGAGAAAACGACACATCATTTCTGAATTCGACGATAACGAACGATTATTTCTACTACCTAGTGCTGGATGAAGCCTCTCGTTTTCCTTACAAATATTATTCTCCTTACAGAGTCGAAGTTCACAGTCCAGATTATGAAATATTCTCTCCACCACAGAAAATATTCTTCAAAAACTTAATGGCACCTTCGATTGCGGGAACATACAATTTCACTATCTACACAGCAACAAGTCTCAATTCGAGTGATTTGCCTGACTTTTCAGGCGCTATAATGGAGAATATCACGATTCCGGTAAGCATGAGAGAAGATCCAGGCTTTATTGCCGGAACGATTGTCGACCCAGAATTTCAAACTCCGATAACTGCAGAGGGGATAATTTATGCAAAAGAGATTAACAAAGGGAAAATGTCTAAAGCGTATGTCAATTCAACTACTGGAGCGTTCAACATTACTGGCCTTTATTCTGGAAGATATCAACTTACTGGTTCAGCAGGATACTCAAGTGCAACAGGATATGCATATTTCACATCAACATATGATCAAACAATACTTCTTGTTAGAGGAGGGAATCTCACCAATTTAATTTTTCCTTTGCAAAGAGGGGTTAAAGTAAACGGATTTTTGAATTATTTCAGCGCAGGCGATTCTGGATCCCCAATACGCTCTATAGTCGATAATGCATGGTTTTCAAAAGCCGGAATTCAGCATCTAAACTATACTGTTGAAGCATATGACATGGAGGACAATCTTGTAGGAGAATATTATGGTGTATCTCAAGGAGATAAAACTTGGGATCCCTATTGGATAAATGGTACAAGATATTCTGGATTTGAACCTGGAACTTTTAGGTTAAAAGCATGGATCTTCGGATATGTACATAAACAGAAGGAGTTTGTTTACACAGTTATGCCTGAGCAAACACAATATCATAATATTTCCTTGAAAAATGGAGGAATAATAACCTGTACTCTGACTTTTCCTAGAACGCCTCGAGATCTTGGAAATTACATTAATGGGATTAATAGCGGGGCATTATTCGGTGGAAATATTCTTGCAGAAGCGTATGATGAACTGGGCGTTCTTAAAGGCATTACGTTGATGAATTATACATATGCCAATGATACCGTAGCATATGCTGATGAAACGAAAGTTCGCTTCTATATTTTAGGTTTCAGTGATTTTTATAATAAGACATATTCCGGTGTATGGGCTAGGAAAGATTATGGATTGGAAGATGGGGAATACTACATTAAAGTATTTTTGAAGGGATTCCTTCAAGAAAAGGATATTACGGTAAGTATTTCTACCGGTAGCAATGCAACAGCAAGTATAAAGTGCATACCGGGTGGAGTAATTAAAATTGTTGTAGAGTCCGTAGAAATAAATCCTAGTACTCATACTTCCCATCCTCTTAATTGGACTTTTCCAGGAAGATTTCTACGAGTATGGATAGATGGGACTTCAGCAGTAGGCAGAGGTGAAATCTTTGATCTTCATACCGACAGCATACCTCTTAATTGGACGACTCAAACATACTGGTATCTAGTAGAACCTACAAAAGTTACTGTATGGTACTGTGGTAACAATTGGTCCTTAACATACATAATAAACTATGGCGCCATTCCGTCCGCTATATCGTCTGGGACTTATTCATTAACTGCACAAACTTACGGTTATTTAATAAATGAATCTTCTATGGTTGAACTGGATATTCCATCAGAGTTTGAGATTGCGGATTTACCTACAGTAGATTATGGTTATTTAAGAATACGAAGAGGAGCCGGTATTGAAGGTAGAATATTTTTTATGAAAGATGGTTTGAATACTCCAATTTCAGAGAAAGTTTTTTTGAACGTAAAGATCCAAAATGGTTTTAATCAAATTAAAGCAATTCAGATATCAACGGAGAATCCTGGTTCGAATTATTCAGATTTTTCTATCTTCGGTTACTACAATTATACTCCATTTGGTTATAAACTTCCGACCCATTTCTATTATATCACCCCCTCGGGATTTAGAATCAAAGATTATGGTTTAGGTCCGGGATATTATGATGTCAGGGTCGATGAGATTGGTTTTGATTCCAGGCATGTACAGACTAAAGCAGTAAATATCACATTGGACTCTGTTTATGAGATCAAATCAATTATCTTTGAAGTACATAGAATGGGAATGGTTCATGGAATAGTAACTGGGCGCAATATGACCGGGGATCCAGTTCCTCTTTCCTGGGTTAAAATTTCAAAAAATGATCGCTTTACATCATCATTGGATGGATATTTTAGACTATTTTTAATGGGAGGAACGCATACCGTTGATCTTACAATCCCCGGTTATAATAGCGAACAGAGAACATTCACCATACAAGGAGCAGGAGTGGTTAGTCTTGGTGAAATCTTACTTGAGCAATCTGGACTGCCTTTTTATTCAAGTATTTTAGAGCTGGAATTATCTCTTCATCCTCCAATTTCTACAGAGAGGGGAATAGAGTATATTGTAGAAGCTGATATCAATTCAAAATTAATAGATACAAACTTGATAAATATCAAATGGACTGTTGAATCGGGTAAAATCAACTCAACAAGTGGAAAATGTATAAGTTGGTTCATTGAAAACGATGTTCCGTTCGATTCTCAAGCAATTACGGCAACCGCATACGTTCCAGGATACGGCAAAATAAAAAACTCTATGATTCTAAGTTCTACTGAAATTCCAGAATTTTCGTTTATATCAACAACCATTATTTTTTCTTTATTTTTTGTAATCCTCATTCTCTTTATGCGAAAGAAACAAATGAAAATTAGATTGCCAGAGATGAGTAATTCATGATTGCCTACATTGATCTACTCGCAGTATTTTTTAGCCTGATATTTTTGGGATATGGAACTTGGAATGATCTAAAAATACGTAAAGTTTCAAATAGTGTTTGGATTGCATTTCTACCAATAGCAATTCTCCTTACAGCTTCGAGAATTTTGCTTCGAAGAGATTTAATGCTTATTTCTTTGTTATCGATTTTTATTATTTTATTGATTTCTTTTCTTGGTTTTTATAGTGGCATGATGGGGGGAGCCGATTCAAAAGCTTACATATGCATAGGTATTGCAATGCCCCTCTATCCAAATTTTGTTATATTTTTTTTTCATCCTTTTTTTCCTTTGTCTGTTTTTATCAATTCATTCATCATTTCTTCCATTGTTTTTGTGTATTCATTTTTAAGAAATATTTTTTGGATCTTTTTTAAAAAAGAGAGCCTGTTTCTTGGTTTTGAGGATGAACCTTTATGGAAAAAGATACTGGTCTTAATTACAGGTTATAAAATGAGTGTAAACGATCTTGATAACAAAATTCAATATTTCCATCCTATCGAAGAAGTAAAGATAAAAGATGGTGCCATGCATAGGAACTTGAAAATTCTAACTAAAATTGATGATATCGACGTTCAATCATTTCAGAATCTGACAAACAAATATACTACTAAAAAATTGCCTAACTATATCTGGGTTACTCCGTTGTTACCAATGATTCTGTTCATTACTTTAGGTTACATAATAACAATTTTCACAAGCGATATTATTTTTAGTCTTTTAGCTAATATTTAATTCCACCATCTTCAGAATAGTAGTAATCACATTAGTTAGTTTTTTAAAAAAATGATATATTACTCAATATTATTAATCCAATAATCTTACTTTTATGGAAGGATAAGATTGAAAATGTTAAAAACATCGACAGGAGTTCCAGGGCTCGACGACATGTTTATGGGTGGAATTCCAACAGGAAGAGTTGTTCTCTTGATGGGGGGTCCTGGATCTGGAAAGACAATTTTGAGTGCTCAATATTTAATCAATGGCATTCAAAAATACAAAGAGAACGGGGTATTTGTGACATTAGAAGAGAGCCCATCCCACATACGTGAAGAGGCGAGTCTATTCAAATGGGATTTTCAAAAGATGGAGGATTCAGGAAAACTCAAAATTGTAGATGCCTCGCCAATCAGACGGAATACTGATGACCAAAAATTAGATAAACTTTTGATCGGAGGAAGAGAATTCTCTATGGTCGGATTAATAGATGCCATCCAAAGAAATATGAAGGAAGTCGGAGCAAAAAGACTGGTCGTTGATGGAATGGCAGCATTAATTTTTCAATTTCCAGAAGAAAATAAGAGAAGAACCGCAATATTAGACCTAATTGATGCGTTAATATCAACTGAAGCCACTTGTTTGATGACATTGGAATTAAAGAGTGCAGGACTGGATAGAATCTTGCAACCTGAGGAATATTTAACTGATGGCGTTATTCTAATGCAAACCTACAAAATAGGTAAGGTATTTTCAAGAATTATTCAAATTGAAAAAATGAGAAGATGCGAAATTGATCACCAACCAAGACCTTACAGAATTACTAATGATGGAATAGAAGTATTTCCAAAAGAGGCTGTTTTTTAAAAATATATTCACAATCCACTATAGAAAACATTTATTTTGAACAAATCATAACAACAGAACATACAGACTATCTAGCTTACAATCATTAAGTGAGTGGACATACTTCAACAGCTTTCATCATTAGATGTCTGCATTCTAGAAAAATAGAATTTAGAAAAATTTTTTAATAAATATCATACGCTTTTAATAATTTTCAGAGGGTTGGAAATGGAGATAACAATCGAAGAGTTCATGAAATTAAATATTATAATTGGAAAAATACTTGAAGTTGAAAAATTGCCAAAAACAGAGAAACTCTTTAAAATTATCGTAGATGTCGGAAATAAAAAAACACAAATAATAGGTGGCGGCGCTGAATTCTATAATGAAGAAGAGTTAAAAGGAAAAAAAGTTGTCTTATTAGCCAATTTAGAACCCAAAGTCATTAGAGGAGAAAGATCTGAAGGCATGCTTTTGGCAGCAGAAGTGAATGAGAAACCTTATTGGCTCACTGTTGAAAACGACGTTCCGCCTGGATCAAAAGTTAGATAAAATTGAAAATCTTGATCTTCCCATTTCTGGCGATAAAATATGAAATTTAGTAGAATAAAAAAAATTGAATTAGGAATCATTTTTTCTTTGATTCTGATTTTCCAATTAAATTATGTTGCAGCTTCAGAAATAGGGATCAATTACGAAGAAAAAGATTATGCCATAGTTTCAATAAATTTAAACATATATCAAAATATAACGTCTCTACCCAAAATCCAAATTGAAATCGATGATGAAAACTTTCCAGGGTTGAAAAATGCTTTTGAAGACGCTATTAGGAAAAAAGCAAGTAACGCGGTAACAGACGATATTGATCTCTCTCTAATTCAAAATGAGAATTGGATAAACGTGTCTGGAACTTTAAAGGTTTTTAATATAACTGATAAGGAAAGAGATTTATTAAAAATTAATTTTGCTTGGAAATCCTTTAAAGTAGAAGATGAGTTAGCAGCTGGAAATGTAAGTTTCAATAAAATTGGATTATATCAACTCAATAATCTAATTGAAAAATACTCAGAATCAGAAACTGTTGAATTTTATTCTCCATTTTATACTCCAATATCTTATGAAAAAGCTGCTAAATTGCTTGGCAATGCAACTATATTGGATTTTGAACAACTTGAAGAACCATTGGAAAGATGGGGAAAAAGTTTCAATCAAAATTCCTTAAAATCAGAATGGAACATGGAACCACGTCAAAAACTCTATCTTAGAATTGAAGTTGTTGAGCAGAACATAACAAAGATATATTTAATTCAAGATTCAATTGATGCAAAAGTTTCAGTTCCTTATATTGCCTATGCAAATACTGATTTGGTAATACTTGAGGCTAGCTCGGGTGAAAGAGAATTCTACATGCTAGCATCTATTATAGTTCTTGCTATTGCCGGAATATCAGGATTAATAATAAGTCGAAAATTTAGATGATTTTTTATTTCATCCCTTAACTCTGTTTTTCATCATATCATCCAGTTCTTCTTCATCAAAGATGTCTTTGAACTCTTTCGTTATTATTGGTCTATAGATCTCTACCTCTTCATCACTCATGTATTGGAATTGATATGGTCCATCGTAAGGAGAAGGTTTACCTTCGCGTGTTATGTATTCTATGTGCATAAATGGATCTCCTCTTTTAATAATTATTGGTTGTCGGTTATTGCTGAGGTTTACCAATTCAAGGGCCAATCTTCCTATAAAACCGCTATGCACCTTGGCAGCATTTAAAAATGATAAACCCATCCTCCCAAATTTGCTTTTTGCCGTTAAATGGGCTACATAAGAGAGTGGAGTGAAGATTATCTCATTCGAGATTAAATTGATATGTTCAAGATATTGGAGGACGGTTTCCTCTCTCACGGTCAGAATATAACCATCACCGTCTAATAGTCTTTGATCGAATGGGTAAACGATTTTGTCTTTTTCAATAAGTTCATACAATTTATCTTTTCCAATAATACACAAAGAGAACTCACCTACAAAATAAATTCAATCATCTTCTAATCCAATTGTTTCGAACATTAATTTCTTCTGCTCAATAGTATTTTCCATATCTATCCTAAGTAACAGAGTTAAATCTTTTGGAGTTTCCCTAGATATTGAGAAATTTGATTGAACTATTATTGGACTATGAATCATTATCTGAACCGGGGAGTCATTAATGTCAATAAAGGAGTCTTTTATACTCAGAGATATTTGATCATAATCTCCAACTGGCAATCGAGAGTCTTGTGTAAGAATGTATTTATAATTTTCTGGCTTTGAAATATCAAGTGGTTTTTTTTCGATATAAAGTTGGAACCAACCAGAATTATTTGAATCGCCTTTAGAATGTACACGTAATTCATCCATCAATACTATGAATTGTTCTGCATCAGAGGTATTTTCGAAGATTAATTGAACATCCAGACTTCCATTTACAAACGATGGATAAAAGGCTACATAAAACACCACAAGTAATAAAATAATGGAAGAGAATCTTCGTATCATCAGAAAATCCTTTCTTGAATTCTATAGAGTAGTAAGTTTCTCCAATCTATCCCAGTTTTTATTTACAAATTCTTGAATTTCTTGAATTTCATTGGAGTATTCAGGTTTGAATAGATGTTTGAATCTGCCTTGGGCCTTTAAGAATTCTTCTACTGGTAGTGGGTTAGGAACTTTGATATTAAGAGTATATTTTCCATTATTAAATTCATATATCGGGAAGTATCTTGTTTGAGTTGCCAATCTTGCTATCTTTAAAGTGTCTTTATCCTCATAACGCCAACCTCTCGGACATGGAGCAAGAATATGAATCACTGCGGGGCCATTCACATCCAAAGCTTTTTTTACTTTTGTTATGAAATCGTTCCAGTACGCGATAGATGCTGTTGCCGCAAATTCAATACCATGAGCTATGCTTATTCCGATTAGGTCCTTTTTCCATTCAGGCTTTCCAGGTATTTTTTTACCACCCCATGAAGTTGTTGTTGAAGCACCATGCGGAGTTGCGCCGGATCTCTGGATCCCAGTGTTCATATAAGCTTCATTATCATAACATAAATACAGGAAGTCATGGCCTCTCTCTAATGCGCCAGAGAGTGCTTGTATGCCTATATCAAAAGTTCCACCGTCCCCACCAAGTGCTATAATATTTATTTTCCTCTGTTCAGAACTTCTTCTACCCATTGCTTTGTATGCAGCTTCGATTCCACTCGCTGTAGCTGCGGTGTTTTCAAATGCAGTGTGTACCCACGGCACCAACCATGAAGTATAGGGATAGAGAGTTGTTCCGACTTCCATGCATCCAGTAGCCGTTGTAACTATCGTATTTTTTTCAGCCGCTTTCATCATCATTCTAATGGCTATTGACGGCCCACAACCGGGACATAGACGGTGACCTGGTAAATATAGTTCTTCTACAGGAAGGTCCTTTATCGCAACCATTTTTTCAACTCCTCACTCCTAAATAGATAATAGGTTTCTTTACCTTCTTTTCCTTTTGAACTTCGAGAGCTTTTTCGAATATCGATCTTGTCATATTTGGAGTTATGTCCCTTCCTCCTAAGCCAGTGATCACATTGAATACTTCTAGGTCAATTTCCTCATTCTGTAAAAGAGCCATAATATCGTTGCACAATGGTCCAAATGGCGCCCCAAAACTAATGGCTCTATCAATTACGGCTAGTACATCTAAGTTCTTTAACGATGTCAATATCTCGTTGGAAGGAAATGGCCTGTAGAACCAAGGTTTAATTACCCCTACTTTATTACCTGCCATCCTCATTTCTTCAGCTATTGAAATAGCCGTCCCCGTAACACTTCCCAGAGCCATAACACCAACTTCGGCGTCTTTAATTTCATAAGTGTCAACTATGCCATATTTCCTACCGGAAAAATTCTTGAATTCGTCATTTACTCTCTTCACTACTTGAGGTACTTTGTTCATTGCTTCAACCTGTTGCATTTTTAATTCATAATAGTAATCAGGATTGTTACCAGCTCCAACAGTCATTGGTTTTTCAGGATCCAGTAGATATTCTATCTTCTTTTCCGGTAAGAACTTCTTAACATCTTTATCGTCTAGCATATTCACATCTTGTGTTGAGTGGCTTATAGTGAATCCATCAAGGTTGACCGTAATAGGAAGTAGAATATCTGGATCTTCTGCAATCTTGAATGCTTGAATAATCCAATCATATGCTTCTTGAGCGTCTTCTGTATACACTTGTATCCAACCACAATCTCTTGAACCCATCATATCGGAATGATCTGCAAAGATATTTATTGGAGCAGATAATGCCCTATTGGCTATCCCCATTACAATCGGACACCTCATGCTCGAGGCCAAATACAATATTTCATGCATCAAAGCCAAACCTTGGCTTGCTGATGCAGTGAAGACTCTTGCCCCAGTAAGGCTTGCACCAACACTTGCAGACATTGCTGAGTGCTCAGATTCTACACATACAAATTCGGTATGCACGTCTCCATCCGCCACAAATTCATTGAATTTTTCTACCATAATAGTTTGAGGTGTGATTGGATAAGCAGCCACCACATCGACACTACTTTGTTTAGCGGCGTATGCTACAGCCTCATCCCCATTTAGACCAACAATTTTACCCATAATCCTTCACCCCTTTACCATCTCAATACATTTAACAGGACACTCTGCTGCGCATATTCCACATCCTTTACATTGTTCATAATTTATTTCTACTCCCCCATCTTTTGTCCTATCTATCGATGGTTCCGGGCAATAGAGCCAACAGATGTAACATTTAATACACTTTTCATGATCGATCACAGGTTTAAATGTCCTCCAGTCACCAGTTTTGTAAACTAGTTTCCCAGGATCATATATATTTCCTGCAATCGGGACTTCTTTATAAGTTGGAAATTTACTCATCATTCAATTACCTCTTCATGAGCTTTTTTTATAGCCTGGACATTCTTTTCTCCTATAGTCCCAGGAAAGCGTTGAGATACTGATTCGCATATTGAATTTAACGAAGTCAAGGGTTCAACTTTCACTACTGCACCCAACATGGCGGTATTTGTAATAGGCCTGCCTAAAACATCCAAAGCAATTTTAGTCGCATTTATAGTGTAAGTCTTAATATTTTTTAATCCTAATTTTTTTTCTAAATCACTCGGGGACAGATCTGTATTAATAATCATTTTTCCTTCTTTTATTAATCCATCAGCA
>JAOZGV010000053.1 GCA_026015225.1 Candidatus Bathyarchaeota archaeon | reverse complement strand
AATTATGTGTTGCTTATGGAAAGTTCTCAATATCTTTTAGGCATTGAATCGACGGCTCATACATTTGGAGCTAGTATTGCAACTGGTGATGGGAGAATACTTTCAAACGCAAAGGATGTCTATACTCCTTTTACCGGTAGAGGTATTCATCCAAGAGAGGCGGCTCAACATCACTGCGAAGTCTCTTCGCAAATCATTTTAAGAGCTCTCAAAGAGGCAAAAATTAGACCTAGGGATCTAACAGCAATTGCTTTTTCAGCGGGTCCAGGATTGGGGCCTGCATTAAGAATGGGCGCAACTATAGCCAGAGGTCTAGCCTGTTATTTTAAAATACCACTAGTTCCAGTAAATCATGCAATAGGTCACATAGAGATTGGTTTTCTTGCTTCTGAAGCTCAAGACCCTCTAGTGGTTTTAGTTTCGGGGGGGCATACCTTAATAACTGCTCATGCAGGATCACATTGGAGAATTTTCGGGGAAACAGAGGATATCACAATAGGGAATCTTTTGGATATGTTCGCAAGAGAGGCGGGGTTATCACCCCCGACTGGTGTTTCAGTAGAACGAAAAGCTCGCATGAGTAAGCGACTATTGGATCTCCCTTATACCGTTAAAGGAAATGATGTAACATATTCAGGACTTCTTTCCGCTTCAATTAGAAAATTTCATGAAGGATGTAAAATCGAGGATTTGTGCTTTTCTTTGCAAGAATTTTCATTCTCGATGTTTGCTGAAACCGTTGAAAGGAGTTTAGCTCATACTGAAAAGGGGGAACTTCTATTAACTGGAGGTGTTGCTGCTAACAAACGCTTACAACAGATGTTAAGAAACATTGCTCAAGAACACGATTCAAGATTTTATGTGGTTGATTTACAATACAGTGGAGATTGCGGTGCACAGATAGCATGGACTGGTTATTTGGCATACATGCAAGGAATTGTTATAGATGTAGAAAATAGTTATGTAAGGCCAAAATGGCGTTTAGATGAGGTAGAATGGAAGAGAATACAAGGAAATCTATCACATTAGTTAAGAAGGGAGCAGAGGCAAATTTATACTTATCAGAATGGGGATCTGTAAAAGTAATTGTTAAAAAGAGAATCCCAAAAAAATATCGAGTTGCTGAATTGGATAAAAAAATTAGGAATTATCGAACTATTCATGAAGCAGAATATCTTTTTTTGGCAAGAAAATATGGTGTTCCAACGCCTATTGTTCTATCGATCGATAATTTAAGCAATATTATTGTTATGGAATATATAGAAGGCCAAAGGGTTAAAGAAGCTTTTGAAAAAGCCGATGAAAAGAGTAAGAAAATGATATGTAAACAGATAGGTAATCAAATAGGAAGATTGCATAAAAATAACTTGATTCATGGTGACTTGACCAGTTCAAATATGATCATTTCAGATCAAGATAAAATATATTTTATAGATTTTGGGCTCAGCTTTTATTCCAATGAATGTGAGGATATGGGAGTTGATCTTTATCTACTTAAAAGGGCTTTTTTCAGTACTCATTATAAAGATGCAAATAAATGTCATTCAGCCATAAGAACCGGATACATAGAGGAAGTCGGTAAGAAGATTGCAGATAGAGTTTTTAAAAAATCCCAGCAAATAGAAAGGCGCGGGAGATATTTTGTTGGAAGAAGCATTTAGTCATATGTTTCATTTTTATCCATTTTGCTCTTTATTAAACCAAATTGCGAATTTCTCAAGTGCTCTTCTCCTATGAGAAATTTCGTTCTTTTTTTCAGCTGACATTTGAGCGTATGTTTTATCTGAGAAATCTGGGATAAATATGGGATCAAAGGCCCATTCCTTTCCTCTCTCTTCATAAGATATGCTACCATGGACTTCTCCGACGAATACCTGATTAAGTTTCTTTGGTGAACAAAATCCAATAACGCTTTTGAATATAGCTCTTCTATTCTTTATTCCCTTCATTAACTTCAGTATTCCATAATTACCTATTTTATTTTGAATATAAGAAGAATAGGGACCTGGAAATCCATTCAAGATATTAATAAACAAACCTGAATCCTCAACTAAGACTGGTTTTTTACATATTCTAACAGCCTCTAAGGAAGAAAATCTTGCTATCTCTTCTAGAGTATCGGACTGAATTTCAGATATTTGTAATTTGATAATCTCCACATATATTGAAAAAAATGATAGAATATTCTTGCATTCTCGAGCTTTGTTTGGATTGGATGTTATAAAAAATACTTTCTTTTGCATGATTATTTAATTAATTCGATTTAATAAAAAAATTAGTTCAAATAACATGCATCTTAGAATTCCAAATAAATTTAAGCAATTTCATTATAAATAATTATTACACGAATATAAATTCTGGATTAATTTTTAGGAGATGATTTAATTGATTATGGCTTGCGTTCTATTCCGAACTGAAAGAGGACGATTTGATGAAGTTGTCGAAAGGATAAATCAATTCAAAGAAGTAAAAAATGTGTTTGCGGTTCTAGGCAGATATGATGTCGTAGCAGATGTAGAGTCTGAAAGTTATGAAAGGCTTGGTGAAGTGATAATTCGAATGGGCAAGATAGGCGGGATCGTCTTTACAGAGACTTTAATAGAAGTAAAAAAGAGTTGATTGTAAGATGTTAGAAGCGTGTATTTTGATAAAAGTTATACCAACAAGAGTAGAGGAAATACTGACTTCGATATGGAAGTTTAATGAAATAAAAAAAGCATATATTGTTTACGGAAGATGGGACATAGTTGCTTTTATTGAAATTTCTGACTATAAGCGATTAAAAACGTTAACAAGCGAAATAAATTCCATCAACGGAGTAAGAAGTACTGAGACGCTGGCAAGTCCGTAAAAATTACTTCAGCATTGTTAATGCATAAATAATTTCCTAAGACTAAATTGGAAGTGCCTTTGCCTTTTTCTTTCTATTATTAACAAATCGAATTTTTTATCAAACTTCAATCTATGGTGGACGTAATTTTTGCAACTTCTTTAGCTGCTTTTTGGTCCAATTTTTTATTACTTAAAATGGTATATCTCTCTGGCCTAATTTTACGAGCTATAACTAAAGCTTTTATAAACTCTTTTGTACCTACTCCCAAATCCTTTGCACTTGTTGGCGCCCCTATTTTATCCAATATTTTTCTAACCATCTTCCAATTTCCATCTTGTAGGCAAACTGATATTATTGTCCCAACACCGCATTTTTCACCATGTAAGGCATCATTGGGAGTTACTAAGTCCAACGCATGAGCAAACATACGTTCAGAACCGCTACAAGGCCTACTACTACCAGCTATGCTCATGGCAACTCCACAACTTATTAATGCTTCCACTACTGTTCTAATTGCACCAACCTTCATATTTTTTATATCGTTATGACTTTTCATAACTAATTTTGCACTCATTAGGGCTAAATTTGAAGCATAATCTCCATAATATTCTTTTACCATCCTCTTAGCTAGTTTCCAATCTCTAACTGCAGAATATTTTGCGATTATATCGCCACATCCACTAGCAGTCAGTCTATAAGGTGATTTAGAAATTATATCGATGTCAGCAATCACCGCTATAGGAACTTGTGCTTTTATTGAATAGGGCTTTTCAAAACCTTTTACTGATGTATTAGCGCTAGCGATACCATCGTGAGAGGCGGCAGAAGGTATGCTTATAAATGGAATGCCAGTTCTAGCTGAACTTAGCTTGGCCACATCTATATCTTTTCCTCCGCCTACCCCTAAAATCACCTTGGGCTTGTAACGTCTTATCTTTTCTTCAACTAATTTTACATATTCCAAAGTTGATTCGTATACTAATTCATAATCTGAAGAGATGTTTGCTTCATCTAGAGAGTTCTCTAGTATTTCTGAAATTACACCTATTACTTTAGGGCCAGTAATAATTAGGACGCGTTTTGAGAATCCTAAGGTTTTACACATTTCTCCTGTGTCACTAAGAACATTCTGTCCCACAATTACTTCTCTAGGAAGTTGCATGCGATGTATATTCATCAGAGACCGTTCCATTAAAAATTCATATTAATAAAGCAAGTCCTAACGTAAATGACCCAATTACAAGTAATATAATAAAAGCTAAAACTAATTTTGCAATTCCATACATAAAACTAGTCAAATTATCCAACATCTCAGATCCCAGACTCTTTACTTCAATGTCCGTAGAACCAACTGCTACTTCCGATTCTTCAAGATTGCTTTTTGCTTCTTTTACAGCTTTTTTTAAATGACTTATCAATATTTCCTGGTCAACAGCTTCCCCTATAGGATGATATCCAAGTCCTGAAGAAATAAATCCATTTACCATATGAGAGTCCGTAGTCAATATTTCGCCTTGCTCAATCCCTTGTTCTTTCAGCATATTTAATATTTTATTCCGTAGTTCAGGTACCATATTATTGCCATCTATTGTTAGATATGCAGCTATCTTATTTTTTACTTCTATAAGGTGAACAATTAGTCCTCCAGGACCAAAACCCTCTTCTAGAGTAAAATTGTGAATTACTCTTTTAGCTGACCCAAATTTAAATTTTTCAAGTTTACTTTTAATAATTTTTTCAATTGCCTCATAAGCAGCTTTTTCAAAATTATTGATTTCTTTTTTAGTATATTCTCTTACTTTACTTATTGAGTTATGTGCATCTATAACCATAATATTTTTGAAAAAATTTCTCCCATAATTTGATATTGATAAACCTAGATCTTTTGGAAGATCCTCCATGTCTTCTGGCGATTGAGTTAATGTAATTATTAGGTTTTCATTGAAGCGTTGACATTTTATTATTGTATGGCCTTTAACTACATCTATCATTGTGGATGCTTGATTTGAAAAATTACATGAATTAAGAATCTCTTCAATTGCTTTTATTACTTGTTCATTCTCTTTTTGTGATGTGAGATTACCCTCATGACCAGACATTCCATGAGGGACAGCTACTTCACCTTCTATCTTTTTTTCAAAATATTTCTGAATTAAAAAAGGCAAATTACTGCTTCCAACGTTCATGAAAGGACCAGGATGAAAATTTGATACGACCATAAGTCCATTTAGTTTTTTTGATTTTTTACTTCTAAATTGCAATGCAGCTATTGATATTTTATTATTAACTCCTATCTTTTCTAAAAAATTTTCAAGTATATAACTTTCCTGATCTCGCCACGCTAATAAAAAAGCATTAAAAGCACCAACAGGAGATATTCCAATTTTTTTCATTCCTTTATACTCTATATATGATAAAAATGTGCAAGCAGCAATTAATGATAAAATTGTGCTTGTAATAAAAATCAATAGACTGTTGTAAAGAGACATATCTAGGATATAGATTGTCAAAATAACACATAATAAAGGTTGGAAAATTGAATAAATAATTTTTTCAAACAAATTGGACTTCGAAATAGATGCGATAGATATAGACCGAATAGGAAGAACTATGAATAATCCTAAGTGGAAAGAATCTTCTGGAATATTAAAAGAATTTATTGATTTAAAAAAGAATCCAATTAATATTGAGAATAGCCAAATAATACAAGTTAGTAATGATAGTACAAAACAGCGCCTTAATGAAAAAAATGTGTCTTTTTTCATAAAAGCATTGTAAGAAATAATATCTGCGATTAAAGATGAAAATGATAGAGAAACTGCACCAAAATACATTCCTTTTATAATTCCCAATAGGCTCATTTCATTGATAAAAAAAACGATCAAGCTAACACCTATATTAATCGAAAATAGAGTCAGAAGAATTGAGCTAATTGATGGGAATCTAAATTTTTGAATTAATTTATAATAAGGGACCGTTCTGTCTATATGTGAGAAGCCCGAAAATCGATTAATTAATTAGGCCCCCTTATAGTCCTAGTCATAATTTGCAAATAGCGGAAACGATAGATTTTAGTTTTTCTAAAGAAACGTCCTCTACAATAGTGCCAGTGACTATGATATCGGCGCCTGATTCTGCCGCTAGTTGCGCCTCTTTAATCGATCTTATTCCGCCACCCACAATTAATGGAATATTTATGCTTTTTTTTACCTTACTTATCATATCTGGAGGAATTGGTAAATCCGCTCCTGATCCAGCCTCAAGGTATACAATATGCATTCCCATTAATTGTGCTGCCAAAGCATATATGGCTGCCAATTCAGGTTTATTATAAGGTATGGGTTTAGCTTGGCCTATAAAACCTGCAGCGCCTCCATCACCGACTATTATGTATCCCATCGGTATAGGCTCTATACCATATTTAATAACCAAGGGGGCTCCTAGAGCTTGAGCGCCTGTTATGTAATATGGATTAATGGAATTTAATAAAGAGCTAAAAAAAATGGCATCAGCGTATTTGCTAATTCCTGTAATGCCATTTGGGAAAAGTATGGTTGGAATTTTTACATAATTTTTAATATTCTTAATAACTTCATCCAGATGATGGATTGAGGATACTGTACTGCCACCAATTAGAATACCAAGTGATCCAGCTTCCTCAGCGGTTCTTGCAATTTTTATAGCTTCATTAATCTCGGTTTTTTCTGGATCGATCAATGTAAGATGAGTTGGGGCATTTTTATTTATCTTCTCATTTAGATATTTTTCAACCCATGGTGGCAAATTTGAATGTCTCCAATTTGTAGATAAAAAAAATTTTTATGATTTCCAAGAGAATCATTATAAATTTTTACTATTTATTACTAATCTCTTCTAACATTTGTTTAGCAAGATCGAGTCTTACTTTTCTCATCTGAACCATTTTATCGGCAATTGTATCAATTACATCTCCTCTTGCCCCAGCCATATGCGCAATATTCCTAGCATGTAATTTCATATGACCTTTTTGTATGCCCTCAAAAGCAAGGGCCCTAAGGGCGGCAAGATTCTGAGCAAGACCCACAGAAGCCATAACCTCTCCTAGTTCTGAAGCAGATTTAACACCAAGAATTTTAATAGCAATTTTTGCTATAGGGTGGATAGCTGTTGCGCCTCCTATCAAACCAACTGCAGTTGGAACTTCAATTGTTCCTACAAGGTTTCCATCATTATCCTGTTCCCAGTATGTTAAAGGTTGATATTTACCCGATCTTGAGGCATAAGCATGAGCGCCGGCCTCAACAGCCCTTGTATCATTACCAGTTGCTAGAACAATGGAACTTATCCCATTCATTATTCCTTTGTTGTGAGTTGCACACCTGTAAGGATCAGCAAGGGCAAAAGCATAGGCATTCAATATTCCTTCTATCACATCATTCCCCAAAGCTTCTTTTGTGAAAGTCGCTTTTGCTCGGGCTAATCTTTCCGTTGCTAAATTTGATATTATTCTCAAGTAAACTTTTCCATCAGTTATTTCCTCAATGAGGGGGGAAACGGCTTCTGCCATTGTGTTTACAGCATTAGCTCCCATAGCGTCCCGACAATCTACATGAATTTCAACTATTACCATTGAACCAACTTTAGTATCTAAGACCTTAGCAGTTAGATCTATAGCTCCTCCGCCTTTTGATACCAGTATTGGATCCTGTTCATTTGCTTTTTCTAGTATAGATTTCTTATGGGCTAAAATCTCCATTCTTGAACTATAGGGGTTAATAATTCCCACTATTTGAATTTGACCAATCATTATCGGTCTACTACTGGTTGCTGCGAATCCGCCTTTTACTCTTGCAATCTTTGCCGCATTGCTTGCAGCTGCCACTACTGATGGTTCTTCAATGGCCATCGGAATAAGATAGTCCTTCTTATTTATTAAAAAATTCGTTGCTACGCCTAATGTAATAGGCATAGTTCCAATTACATTTTCGATCATTCGATTAGCTTGATCAATCTTTAGAGCGCCTGTATTTTTCAAAAGTGCTATTTCTTCCTCAGATAGATTTGCAAAATCTTTTACATGTTTTATTCTTTCTTCCGGATTTAAATTATAAAATCCAGAGATCTCTGAGTTTGGCATAATAAATCACTAATTTTAAATGATAAATCTTTAAAAAAGAATTCTTTTTTGACTCTGCATATTTAATTATAACTTATTAATGTCTTTTTTTCAATTCAAGACCTTTTTTTAATCAAGTATTTGATATTAAATCCTCTCTGGATTAACCACTCTTTTGTAGGTCCAGAAATCACAACAGGCATGTTTCTTAAAGATTTTATATCTTTAGCTCCTGTAAGGAACATGGTTGTCTTGAGCTCCTGAATTATATTATCTAGGACTCTCTTGACTTTGATACTATCTTGTGTGGCAGGTTTTAAAAGAGGAAGAGCCATGCCAACAAGATTCGCCCCTAAAGCGATGGCTTTTGCCACATCCAAACCAGTTCTCACACCTCCAGAAGCAATAGATATCATACCGCGTATAGAACTTACTTCTACTAAACTCGCTACTGTTGGAATACCCCAATCCCAGAATGTCTTCCCTAGTTTTGCTTTATTTCCTTTTTTTGCTTTTGACGCTCTGTAATATTCAACTGCCGCCCAGCTCGTTCCCCCTAATCCACCTACATCAATTATTTTAACTCCGGCCGATTTCAAATATTTTGCTATTTCAATAGATATTCCTGCCCCAGTTTCCTTGGCAATCAATGGGATATCAATTTTTTTTGAGATTTCGGACAATTTCTTTAAGACTTCTTTAAAATTTGTCTGGCCTTCTGGCTGCACGGCCTCTTGCAGAGCATTTAAATGAATTATTAATGCATTTGCATTCAACATTTTGATTGCTTCCCTCGCATAATCTACCGCATTCTCGTCTAATAATTGAGGGGCTCCGAGATTAGCAAGAATTGGTACTGAAGGAGCTTTATCTCTAACTATTGAATAAGTATCAATCAAATTTCTATTCTCCAAAGCAGCTCTTTGGCTCCCAACACCTATAGCGATGCCCAAGTCTTCAGCTGCTTTGGCCAGATTACTATTTATTTTCATTGCTTGAGGAGTACCACCAGTAATGGATTCAATAACTAAAGGAGCAAGAAGTCTATGTTTTAGAAAATATGTATGAATGTCTACATCAGATAAGTCAATTTCCGGCAAACTCATATGAACAAATCTAACATCTTTAAAACCAGTGTCTACATTAGATTCAACTGATTTTTCGATACTTAATTTTATGTGATCGATTTTCCTGGCAGAAGTTATTTTCATAAACTGATTCTCCTTAAAAATTTTTTGACTTTTTGAAGGCGAGGCAAGTCCTAAGGATTGCTTATTTAATAATTAAATTTTAATCTTAATTTCAATTGGCTTTCTTCATCTTTATTGTTGCATTATCTCCGTCTATTTCTAAAAAAGTATCTTTTGATATCTTTTTAATATCTATACCATCTATGCATGGTATTTCGGATATTATGCAACCAACTGCAACTATTGGATCGCATTTTTCATTCAATATCGCAGCTGGAGCTTTGTCGTTTTTTTTAAGTCTATAAAGAACATAAGATCCTACTGTTGATCCCTTTCCAGTGGGGAAAGCTAATATCTTTTTAGCCACACTTTTACCTTCAAGTTCATGACCTTTTTCAGTTATCACACCTGTATCTGGATCGACTCCACCGTAAAAGCTGATATTTTGATTTGTAATGATCGGCTTTCCTAAAGCTTTACCTTTATAGATTCTTCTTCCTTGGAGTTTCAATTCAATGCTTCCTCTATGCATTTCTCTATGGAGTTCAACCTAGTGTTAAACTTATTTTTTCCTCTTGCATAATAGCATCCCTTTGCAGAATCGGTGCATAATGTTTTAAACCTACCCTTAATAGGAGCCACAACGCAACAAGTATCACAAGCTAATTTTGCTCCAGAAGACTTAATTATTTTGCTATAACCCATCCTATCCGCAATTTCCTTAATAGGTCGAGCTACAGTTATCCATAATTCTTTATTTACTTTCTTTCCTTTTAGAAGATCAGCTATTTTGGCGATTTCTTTTATAGAACAATGAGGGCATCCTATACTAATAAAATCAACTTCAGACTCATCATTCAATTCATTGATGCTTTTTTCAATGTTCTCCTTAGTTATTTTAATTTTTTCTTTAGGGATTTTGATGATTTTACTCTCTGGAGATATTCCCTCCATATAGAACATTGGAGTTCCTCCATATGTAGCTATACTTGCACAGAAAGATTTCAATTCCTCAATTGAAGCGTCATCTATTCCTTTAATGTAAACTATTTTCCCACCTACTTCATCTCCGATAGATTTTCCAAGGGCTCCAAATTCATATGTTTTGGAGATTTTTGTCTCAACGACAACAGTCAATTCAGGGATGCGGTGTTTATCTAAATGCAGCCCATATTCTGCTGTTTTGCCAGTCAATGCTGCCGCCAAGGCACTAGGACCTCCTTCTCTATTCGTTCTCGCTCCAAGAATTGAATTAGCATAACAAACAGCACTTGACTCAGACCAAGCTATATGTTCTCCAAAGCGAGGTATATTTCCTATAAAGTATGGAGTGCAAGTACAGGTGGATATTATCCCCATTTTTTCAAAAGCCTCTATTACCCTTATTTGATTCTTTGCAAATTCGGAATCTATTCCTAAGTACTTCCAATTTTCAAGGTCCATTCCTGCAGGATTTAGAGTGGTCAAGACTCTTACCCTACCATCTGCTGCCATCTCATCTAAAAATTCTAAACCTGCTTCCCCAAGATTTTCATAACTAACACCAGCAACCTGTACAGAACTGACTTTTACTAACCTTTTCGCACCATAAATTTCTCCTAGCGTTGTAATTATTTCCATGCTTTTCTTAATGGCTTTACCAAATTTTCCATTAAGCATGTCTTTTTCTTCTGAATTTATTTGCAAGAACATTCACCTTGGGATTTTTTTTGAGATATCAATTTTTGGAAAGCCAGCTTTTTCGAAATTTTTTCCTTTAAGAATCTTAAGAGGTTTGGTCATATCGAACCCCATTTTCGTAGTTAATTTAGATCCCGGCTCTGCACTTGGATCCAAACTGCTACCTGGCTCCTTATCTTTAATTAAAAGATCAACATCACCTTGAAATCTTGTTGCCATCGCCCATTCAACATTAAGAGGATCATATATGTCGATGTCCTTATCGACTATAAATACATGTTTGCAACTCTTGTGACCTCTTAAAGCTGCTTTAATACTCTTTTTAGCGTCATCTTCATTCTTCTTATCAATTTTTACTATTGCATGAAGCCATGAACAACCGCCAGGGTTTACATTTACATCTAAGCATTTTACACCAACTTCGTTTACATTCTTGAAAATTGTTGGCTCTCGTGGCATTCCCATTAAAACCTTATGCTCAAGTCCACCAGGAAGAAGAGCTTGCCATATAGCGTTTTTCCTATGCGTCATCCTTTTAATTTCAAATACAGGTTCATTACGTACTATATCATAAGTTTCTGTAAGATCAACAAAAGGGCCTTCTTCATGCCTTTCATTTAAATACACTTTACCCTCTAGAACAAATTCGCACTCAGCAGGAATATACAAATCCACACTCTTTGCTTTGGCAACTTTAAATTCCTCAAGAGCATTCGCAATACATAGCTCATCGATACCTATATCCACTGAAGTAGCAGCCGCGACTAATATGTTTGGAGGATTGCCAATACAAAATGCCACTTCAAGTTCATCATTTCTCTCTAAAAATTTATGGAAATGTCTACCTTTGACTACTCTTATACTCATTTCGTTATTTTCATATTGCATAGCCCTATGAAAATCCATATTTTGCCCATATTCTGGATCCCTAGTTATTGCCACTGCAGAACTTATGTAATTCCCCCCATCTTTGTCACAATGGTACAAAATCGGAAGAAGATCCAAATTTACATTGCTTTCCACATCCTGGCATGGAGGATCTTTAGTCATCTCGGGATCTTTTCTATTCTCTATGGCATTTGCCATTGTTGATATAAGTTCGTTTGAGTTAATTCCTAAGTAATTACCAATAGAGTCCTTACTACAAAATAAATTACCTATTACTTTAAATTCCGATTCTATTATTTTCTCAAATAAAACCGGGGTCGGTTCCATAGACTTTAAAATACCTGAAATTTCTAATTTTTTAGAGGTTTTTTCCTCTATTTTTATGAGTTTTCCCTCATCAGATATTTTTTTGATATAATCTCTAAGCCCCATTAATTTCACCAAATTCGAATTTATTATGCTTAAATTCCAATAGTGGTTTTCCAGACCATATATCCCTTTTTTTCGAAGATATTAGAGATTGTTTCTTGGAGCCCTTTACCTGGAGTTAAAGCAAACATATTTCCCCCTCTGCCAGTTCCGGTTAGTTTAGCTCCTAGAGCACCGTAATCCAAAGCTATTTTTATCATTTTTTCTAATTCTGGAGATGAAACATTAATTTGTCTGAGTAAATTTTGGTTCTTGTTCATAAGATCACCGATTTCATCGAGTTGATTTTCAATGAGGGCTTTTCTAGCTTTACTAATAATATCGCAATAGTCATTAAATATCTTTTCAAATTTTTTAGGATCTTTGCCCTTTTGTTTTCTTACATCAGCCACTACCTTTGCAGTGCTTGCGGTCAATCCGGTATTAGCTATCACAATATTCACTGGGTCTTTCATATTCAATTTATCAATTATATTTGGACCACCATTAAGGTTTCTTTTAAACCAGATCAGTCCCCCGTATGTAGCAGCTGTATTATCTATCCCGCTTGGATTGCCATGGTACCCTTTTTCTCCTTCAAACGCAGAGAGGTTAATCTTTTCATCATCGAATCCTAGGCTGAATTCTTGATTTAACGCTCTAGATAGGGCTGCACAACTTGCAGCGCTAGCCCCTATTCCACTAGCAGCTACTAGATCCCCACTAAAACGCACATTGATACCATATTTTTTTGGATCGATTTTGCAATAATTCAATATATTCTCTATAGATTTATTTTGTTCTTCCTTTTTATCCTTCTTATATCCTGGAACCTCTTGTCTATCATCGATCAATTGCAAATCAGGAGAAGTTAGTTTTTGAACATATGCGATAGTTCTTGATCCTATGGCACTAACTATTGCAGGAAGTCCATATACTACAAAATGCTCCCCAAAAAGTATAACTTTACCGTAACCATAACCACTACTCAAATCACAATCCCTTCAAAGAGTTTTATAGTAAAAAGATTGCTAAAAATTTATGGTGAGAGTAAGTATTGGTTTTATGAGGTCAAACCGATTATTTAGAAAGAGTCGTATTTGATCGGTTAATGCTCTCTCTTGAATTATATCCAATTTGAGATCTAACATTATCTTTTAAAGATGATTGAAGCATAACCAACCACAGATGAGTGGTCCCCAGTAACATCTCCACTTGTTTTATAGGACAGTAATTCAGCTTTTGATGCACCAAGCTTCTTTGAACAAGTGATTGCTGAGATGATAGGGCCATATCCACACATAGATATTCTTTCAGATTCTACGATTTTGAATAATTCTGTTTCATCAAATTTTAGGATTGCATTAATCGCTTTCTTATCTTTTCCACTAGCTAATTGACCTGATTCATAATGAGTCATATCTGAAGATGCAATAACTATAATGTTTTTATTATAAATTGATCTTGCTATTGCTTTACCCAGTTCAACACTTGTTTCCAAATCTTGCATCATCATGCAAATGGGAACAAACTGCAATTTCTTACCATATAAATATTGTAGAAATGGAATTTGAACTTCTATTGAGTGCTCATACTGGTGAGCCTTTTCATCAATATCTATTAAATCATAATTTTTACATATTTGATTAGCAATATTAGCATCTATCGATATTTCTCCCAGGGGAGTAACCCAGATCCCTTTATCCATTATTGAAACTCCACTACCCAGACCTGTATGATTAGGACCAATTATTATAGCGCAATCCGGAGTTCCATCCATTGCTAACGCAAAATATGAATGAGTGGCAATTGAGCCTGAATACATATATCCAGCATGTGGAGCAACTAGACCTACAACTGAGGTTAAGGCATTATGAGACGGTTTTGGAATTTTTTCAGGACCGAGCTCATTTAGAAAGCATTCTTCAATTTCTTTTTTTAAAGAGGATGTCTTACCGGAATAAAATGATCCTGCTTGACATGGTCTCCTGATGCTCAAATTTCATCGTCCGTCTTATGCGAAGCGATCTTTAATTTTGTTTCAAAATCATCTATGCTCAATTGAATGTCGCTATCGACTGGAATCTCCTTTCGCTCTCTGAGAACTTGTCTAGATAGAAGCCAATAAGCCATCGCTAATGCTCTTCTTCCTTTATTATTAATAGGTATAGCCAGATCCACATAACTAAAAATATTATCTGTATCACATAAAGCTACAACAGGTATGCCGACTATAGAGGCTTCTTCCATGGCCTGCTTATCAGCTCTAGGGTCAGTAACTACAACTAACTGAGGTTCGACATGTTTTGGTTGTGAAGGATTAGATATTAGTCCTGGAAGAAATCTCCCCACAATAGGGATAGCCCTAATTACTTGGCAAAATTTTTGAACAGGTGTTCTGCCGTATAGTCTTGACGATATTACAATTATCTCAGAAGGTTCAAATCGACTTATAAATTTAGCCGCAAGAGAGATTCTCTCATTTGTTTTTCCTACATTTAGAATAAATAAACCATCAGGCCTTACTCGATATATATATTCTTCCATGCTCTCTGTCTTTATTCTTGTTCCTATATGGAGGCCTGCCGCTAGTAATTCTTCTAATGGTAATAGCAGATTATCAGTATTTTGTGTTTCGTCTCTTTCATAACTCACTATAATATCACCTAAATGCTGACGTCAGCCAACATGGCTTTCTCATAAAAAATATCTTCGATCCTAATTAATTCATTTATTTTTCCGACTCTTTCTCCACCCATAACTCCAGTCTTTACGATGGGGGAATTGAATGCTATTGAAAGGTGAGTAATTAAAGATTCGCATGTTTCTCCTGATCTATGAGAGGTTATAGTTGTGTATCCTGATGAGTGGGCTCTTTTTACTGTGGTAAAAGTGTCGCTAAGAGTCCCAACTTGATTTGGTTTTATTATTATCGAGTTACCTGCAGACAATTCTATACCTTTATTTAGTCTATCAATATTAGTGGTGAATAGATCATCACCACATAATAATGTACTTGAATTTTTCTTACTCAACTCAGCAAATGATTCGAAATCCTCTTCATGAACTGGATCCTCGACATAAATCAGGCCAAAATTATTTATGAGGGATAAGACAAAATCTATCTGCTGGCCAGAATCAAGTTTTTTTCCATCTTTTTTGTAGATATATCGGTTTTCTTTTTCATTCCATAGGGTCGATGCAGCCATATCTAAGCCAATTCCAATTGTTACATCCAGAGTTTCTTCAACTCTGCTCCGTGCCTCATCAATTCTTTCTAGGGCCTCCAATGTATCTAGGCCTGAAATCCATGCTCCTTCATCTCCTTTTCCACTTATTGCATCTCCTTTACTCAGAATTATTTCAGCTAAAATTTGATGCATTTCGATATTTGCTTTTGCTGCATCTAAGAATGTATCTGCTTTCAGGGGTAAAGACAGAAATTCCTGGATGTCTGTCTTTTCTCCTTTTGCATGCATTCCTCCACCGAGAATGTTTCCAAGCGGATGTGGTAATATTATTTTCTCATTATCAGATAAGTGTTGAAAAAGAGGTATGTTTTTAGATGAGGCCGCTGCTACAGCTGAGGATATTGAAATCGCAAGTGCGGTGTTTCCACCTATTTTAATAAATTTTTTTGTTCCATCAATATCGTGTAAAAATGAATCAATATTCTCTTGGTCATCAACATTCATACCAATCATCTCTGGTTTTATTCGTTCCTTTGTTATTTTTATAGCCTCATCAACGCTATCATTTGGATAAGCTTGAACCTCCCATCGGCCAGTACTTGCACCAGATGGTGGAGAGAATCTTCCAAATCCACCCTTGGTGATGATGTCTACCTCAATAGCGTCGTTTCCCCTACTATCAAAAATTTTTCTAGCTTTGATGTTTTCTATGACCGATCTAGAATCCAAATACAGACCTCACGTAATCATGTTTTTTGTATTTTTTGAATTTTTCACATACTTAAGCAACTCTTCCATAACTTCAACATGTGATATGAAAATCCTGCGACAACAATATCTCTCAATGCTAAGATCGTCAAGTACTTTTTTGGTCTCTTCACCTTCAGATACTCTTTTTTTAAACGCTTCCCATTTATCCCCTATTACTTTTCCACATGTGAAACACCGTACAGGAATCATCAATTTAAAAACCTACTAAAATTAAAATTTTATCGATAAGATTTCTGTTTTCTTCTCCTAGGACCTGGTCCACCGAATTTTTTAGACTCGCTTCTTCTGGGGTCTCCTGCCAACATAGTTCTTTCATACTGAGAAAATAAGCGCGTTAATTGCGCACTTCTAGTCCATTTGACCAAACCCCTTACAAGCGCCATCCTTACAGCTTCGGCTTGACTCATAAAGCCCCCTCCATCGACTTTGATCTTTATATCCATAGTTCTTACCTTATCACCTGCTAATAAGAGCGGTTCCTTAATTTTTTCTCTTGCGATTTCGGGATGGATTGCCTCAATTGGATATCCATTTACAGTTACCTTACCTACGCCAGGCTTTACAACTGCTTTTGCTATTGCAGTTTTACGTTTTCCAGAAACTATAATCAATCTTTTTCTTTCACTCAAATAATCATCACATCTTTCCAATTTCTGATGATAAATCTTCCACAGCAATATATTTATTCTTAAGTCTTGATGATTCAGCCTCTAATATTTTCAAAGTTGGCTTGTTGGCGAACTCTTCGGGGACGTCAATATAAACTTTTATTCTTTTAAATGCATCTGCTCCGGTAGATTTCCTCCTAGGCAGCATGCCTCTTATCACACGCCTTACGTATAGGTCAGCCCTTCTGGGATGTGTTGGTGCCTTATCCTGTGAACCTAATGTCCTAGTTCTTAATATATTCTTGGCTTCTTGGACTATACTTTTCCTTTTTCCCGAAATAACCGCTTTTTCAGCGTTAATTATTACAATTTCGCGACCTTCAAGAGAGTATTTAGCTACATAGCTAGCCAATCTTCCCAAAATAAGACCAGAAGCATCAATGATTATGGGTTTTGCTGACAAAGAATCACCTTATCATTTTAATATTTGAGCCTTTAGGATTTTTTTTAACAAGCTCGTAAAGACCTATGCATTTTCCTCCTGCAGCCTCTATTTTGTTTCTTGCTTTAGGGGAAAAATTGGATGCAGCTACGAAAAGTTTGTGATCTATTAATCCAGATCCCAATACTTTTCCAGGAACAACCACAGTCTCTCCATCAGAGGTCAATCTTACCAGTTTTCCAACATTAACTGCAATTCTTGAACGCTTAGTTTTTGACAGATAATTCGCTACACTTTTCCAGATTTTTGTTTTGTTTGTACGAGCCTGTACATGAAGAAAATTAATTAGATTCCGGGCTTCTGGATTGGTAGTTCCTACTTTCATTTTTCCCCAACTATTTTACTTTTTTATATTGTTCGATTACAGATTGAGTTTTTCTTTCTAATATTTTTACAGCTTCTTTTACCAATTTGCTAGCTGGCATTGAACCTGTTGATTCGATATAAAAAATAAAGGTCTTTTTATCATGTGAAATTTTTATTGGAGAAGGCTCTATTGGACAATGTCTAATACATTCCATACAAAGCGTGCAATTAATTTCATTTTGAACCACAGGTTTCAATTTCTCTATAGAGAATACATTTTTTGGACAGTATTTGACACAATCTCCACATCCGTCGCACTTTTTAGTATCGATCTCAACAATTGGCATAAATTTATAAGTAGATGCAGAAACTGGCTGCCATTTAGCATGCTCTAAACCTTTCCCTAGTCTTGCATAAGCCTCCAATTTCAACCTTTGATTGTTAGCCAATCTCACTATTGGAATTTTTTTAACAGCTGGACTTACATCAGCATTCTCAGGTATTAGATCACCGGAATAAACCATCTTTAATTCTGCTTCTGCTTTCACATCAAGAGTGAAAGATACCCTACAATTATTGCATCCAAATTCGCTTTCACAATCACATTCTTCAGGCAAAAGGTAAGTATCTAAATCAGTTGTTAGTGGCACTAAACCAAGACGATGAGTTATCATCTCATCAAACATAGCAGAGGTGTTTTCAAACATCATGACATCATCAATTGCCATGGTTGGAACTTCAGCCATAATTATTCTTCTAATCGCATTTGCAAAAGGAGCAGAAACACCACTAAGTACGAAACGTAAGGAATTTCCATTTTGTTCAAGAATCGTGATCTTCATTTCTTTGATAAAACCTCATCTAAATATTTAAAATGGCGTTTTCCATATGACGTATCTTATCTTATTAAGTATTTGGTTAATTTCGAATATACAGCGTTATAATGAGAGAAATGTCTCTTATATCTTTTACATACTCATATTCAGGCTATCCATTGCCCTAATAGAAAATGTTGCCAGATAAGTAGACTGATAAGAATAAAAAATGGAAGGATGATGAATAGAACGAATAAATTTTTTAATTTCGAATTTAGCCATATCGGGAATATAAAAGAAAAAAACCGAGGCATCGAGTAAAAATTTCCAAAAAATAATAACGAAAAATACATAAATATTGAATAAATTCCAAGCTTAGAATCCAATCTTAGAGTATTAAATATTAGATAACCTAAAAAGGCAACAAATGCGATAAGCATATAATCAGGTTTTGGAATCTGCCAAATATTAAAGGACAATATTGGTTTGAGATAGCTATTTATCCAGTTGAATTCCATTCCAAGATTGATCCAGTAGGATTGGCTTCTCATGAAAATCATCCAATCCCCTGTTGTCTTGAAGAGATAGAATAACCATGAAAAAAATGTAAGGATAGGAAATGAGTAATAAGGTATTTTTCTAAAAGTTCGATTATGAAGAATATCAATAAAAATTGGTATAATAATGAATAAACCGTATAACTTAGTGAGAGAGGCAATAGCGACTGCGATAGAGGATTGAATTAATTTCTCTTTTTTATACAAATACCATGACAATATTGTAGTCAACAAAAAAAGCGATTCTGTATACGCAATTGTCGTAAAAAGAAAAATGTACGGGAAAAAGGCCATTAACATGGTAGATATGAAAGCATTTTTCTTTGTATGATATTCCCCAGCTAAAATTTGGAATGTAGGTACACACCCTATACCCAAAACAAAAGACAATAGAGTAGCTGAAAGCCATTCATCCCCGATTGCATAAGAAAAAATTCTGATTAAGCTTGGGTAAGCAGGGAAAAAAGCATAGGCTGGATGAAAATACCAATTCATAGCTATTTGAACATAGAAACCAGTATCCCAAGCACAGAAAAGATATAACCAATCGTAAATAAGTTGAATTTCTGTCCATTCAGCCATCCAATGAGTGTAAAAATTCCCAAGTATACTTAATCTAGAATACATGAAAAATACAGCTAAAATTTTGATGAAGAAAACGATTAAGGTTGATATTAGGAAACGTGCTTTCCCTTGAGCATGATCGCTAATTTTTTTCAAAGAATTAGAAAAAAATTCAGAATTCTGTAGATTAAATGTTTTATCGAAAGAAATTAGTTTAGCTATAGATCTCACACACCTTGTATCAACAACATATATAATTTGATAAAACATAACGAGCCTATTATTGCTGATATGGGATGGAAATTCAGAATTATTCCTATAGCATGAATTAGATCCTCAGCAAATTTGAATAGTAAATAAGCCATTAAAGTAATAATCATGAAAGCGATTATAAGAATTATCAATGGCACTTCAAGAAAAAGTTGGCTAACGACATAAGTCAAAAGCACGCCCATTAATGTAGCTAGTAATGCCGCCCACCTAATATTTTTTAATGGTTTTGAGAATAACGCAATTCCAGCTAATATCAATAACATTACGGTAAAAGTGTCTGAGTTGGTTTGAAGTAACAAATATATTCCATGCGCAATAGCATAAATGCCGAATGGTACGCCAATTATTAAAAATATTTTACCTAATGGTTTAGAA
>JAOZGV010000029.1 GCA_026015225.1 Candidatus Bathyarchaeota archaeon | reverse complement strand
GACATTGTACTCAAATGAGGCAATTTTCCATAATTACTGTAAATTCAAAACAAGCTTGAAAAAAGAGACATCTTAGCGCGCGCTCATAAATAGAAAAAATATACTCCATTTAGAAAATAAAAATGAGAAGGAATCTAAACAATTTATCAAAAGATTCAAGGATAAAATCAAATATTTAATTTTAGGGAAGTTAGTTCGTTGCTTTCGAATAAGATTTTAAAAAAATATTGGTACAATTATCGCATAGCGCTCGCTGGAGGGTTAGAATCCTCTATTGATTTTTACTGGTAAATATGTGCTAGATTCTCACCTCCCGAATCATCGGATTTTTTTAAAAAAATAAAAGATTTAAAACATAAGAGTTTGGCGTGCGCTTGAACTTCAATTTAAACCCTGTTTTTTATTAGCTAGTTAGCAGGATTATCAAGACTTATATTTTCGATTGAATTTATTTTTGGTGAAGTGCTTTTGTGAGTTCACTAAAGAAAACTGCCATTATCTTAGTTCTAGCATTCGTGGGGTGGGCGCTTTGCGGAGCGATTATGGGTATTGGTATGGCTGTTACGTCTCTTATGAATACTTTGATAATTCATGCAGTTGGAGCCACCATCATTTTTGCATTACTTTCATTATTTTACTTTAAGAAGTACAATTACACGACTCCCCTTCAAACCGCAATCATATTCACTTTTTTTGTAGTCCTCATGGATATCTTTGTAGTCTCTCTCCTTATCAATAAAAATTTTGATATGTTTAAAAGCATTCTTGGAACGTGGCTAGTGTTTGCCTTAATTTTTATTTCAACCTACCTGACAGGACGATACGTGACAAAATAATTCTAAACAACTTAATAGCGCGTGCTATCTTTTCGTTCTAGCTTTCTAAGTTCGGTTTTTAGTGCTAACTCTAAAACTTGTTCATCTCTCAATTAGACGTCTTCGATTAATTTAAAAGAGTCTGCTAATTCTTTAGCACGCGCGCTAAATTATCTAAATATCAGGGATTAATTGATAATTATTAACCTATCAAAAATATGAGGGATCTATGTGGTGAAAGAGGAGATTGATCGTGACATACGTGTTTTGACCGAGTTTATAAGAATTTTTTGTGATAACAGGCATAATACTCGTAATGGAATGCCTAAACAGCTTACTCATTTCAAAAACGATAGGAGAGATGATCTCAAACTATGCCCAGAATGCAAAGACCTTTTGGAATATTCGATGAGGAGGAGGGAACTGTGTCCTTTTAACCCTAAGCCAATGTGTAGGAAATGTAAAATTCACTGTTATTCTGACGAGCATAGATCACGGATCAGAGAAGTTATGAGGTTCTCCGGGACATACCTCATTAAGCATGGAAGATTAGATTTGATTTTCCGCTATTTCTAAAAAAAAGCATCTTGCATGGAGCGCGTGCACTGTAGATTTCCTTGAAAGCGCCATAAATATGACTTCGAACTAATATTATGATATTATGAGCATGAAAAACAAAAAGGTTGATAAATACATCAACGAGTTTGATGCTGAGAAAAAGAAAATTCTCAAGAAATTGAGGGCAATCATTCTAAAAACAAGGCCAGACTTGAAAGAAGAGTTTAAAATGGGTGTTCCCTGGTATAGTGGTTTGTTTTATCTTGTTGGTCTTAAAGATCATGTTAATATGGGATTTGCATTTGGCGGTTTAAGAAAATATGAAAAAGAGTTAGAAGGAAAGGGCAAATACATGAGACATATTAAATTTTTCTCATCTAAAGATATTGATGAAAAGAAGTTAATTAGATTGGCTAAATTAACAAAAAAACCATATAATAAATGTTAAAGAAAAGAATTAGGATAAAATTTGTGAGGGACCCGCATAGATTCAAATCATTTTTGCGCGCATGCTATAAAATCAAATTCTAAGAGAGTGATTTAGTAAACTCGCTCATTTTGAAATTAACGTTTGAAATGGTCAGATTTATTCTATCCATTATTTCTTTTGAAGAAGGATTTAGTTCTTCGGTTGTAAACCTACCATTATGAATATCGATTCTCTCAAAAATCTGAAGGTATAAATTGTAGATAATTTCAAGACTAAGCCGGTATCGAGGTTCTAAGTAAATACTGATTTTGTCGATCATCCGCCTGGATTTGCGTTGATAAGATTCGGCTAAATTGTAATATTTCTCCATGAGGTTTTTGAATTCTGGCTTTATCTTACTCCCTGCGGCTATTCTTTTTAGCATTTGCGAATTCAATCCGTTTGTTGCTAATAGGTTATCAGCAAAGAAGTTCAAATTGTTATTCTGGTCTTCTTGAAAGTCTCGGATTATGTGAACAAGATAACAAAATATGGCTCCTGGTTTAGCTGCTTTTCTTATATCAAAGAGTGGCGCACGATAACATCCTTTTTTTTTGACAACACCGCACAGATGCATGAAAATTGATGCTGGCGCGACAGAAGCTCCCTCAGCATATCTAAGAAAAATCGGAAAGGTTCTAAAACTTTCATGATGTATATCATAAATCATCGATTTTGCGAAACTTTCCTAGGGCCATAGAGGAATTTGAAACCTCGTTATAGTTTCTAACAGTTGCTTTTGACCCGAATCGCATAATATTTTCCCAGTGATCATTTTGACCCAATCTTTAACCTTGGCTGTAAGTTGTCGCTTCTCAACTTCTGATATTTTGTCGCCAGTACTTTTGCGCTCGTCAATTAAATCATCAATGGTTCGCATGGAACGATAGCAGATTTTGGCAGCCTCATATCGTTTATCCTCCCAGAAGCGAGCTGCAATATCCAAAATTGGATCGTGCGCGCGAATTATTTTTTGACACTCCATTTTGATTACCATATTATGAAAATACCATATTATGAAAATATTATGCGATTTGTTTTATATTCACAATAACAGAATATGTATTGGCGCGCGCATTCTTTTAATCTTACTTATCTTTTAAGCTGGCAAGCACCCAATCTGCCACATCTTGAGCCACTTTTTTCCTTTCTACTTCAGGAACGTCGTCAATTTCGAATAAATCCGTATATTTTTTATAACGCGACAATGCATCGAATTGGATTAGCTTATCCTTCTCAATAAGATTTTCAATAATTCTACCATGACAACGCATGAAACACCCATCTATTAATACTACTCTTTCTGTTTTTTTGATCCATTGGGACATAGCCGAATCTGGCACAGAAAAAAGTTCCCCATGACAACCTCGTCTGTAGGGCTCTTTTTTCGCCACAAGGTTAGCAACAAGACGTGCGATTTCCCCACGAATACAAGCACCCTCGCATGAAAGAACTGGGATTTTTCCTTCTGACAGATTTCGATTTCCGGTAGTTTCCCCCACGGGGCATCTGTCATCAGTCCCATAAACCTTAAGAG
>JAOZGV010000187.1 GCA_026015225.1 Candidatus Bathyarchaeota archaeon | reverse complement strand
CAACGTGTCTATTTACGCACCTTATCATGCAGATCCTGGGAGATTCTGGTATGATTCAAAATTAGTAGCTGTTTGGACGGGCATTGCAACTGGTAACTTTTACATTAACGAAGCTGAACATCTGGTCCCCGAATTCTCAGATTATGCTGTATCGTTTGTAATAACAATAGCTTTACTAATGTCGATATTCATGATAAGAAGAATGAAGAAGCAGGAAAGTGCTTTCATATATCCAACGGGCAATATTCAATATTAGATGCCACAACCTCATTTAAATGAGTATTTTTATATGAGTTTGGTTTCAGTCAACCCTAATCTCTGTACCAGAGTGATAGTATTTTCCCTTTACTAACTTTACCCACTTTTGTTCTTTTTTAAAACTAAACTTTGTTTTAAGGAAAATTATTATTTGTAATGCACTATCAAAGGTTAAAAACAGTGGAATATAAGGTAACAGCCTTGCTTTTCCGACCTTAACCAAACCTAACGCCAATGCAATATAGGTAAGAAGAAAGGGTGAAGCAAAAGCTGATATGCTAAAGGGTAGATTATTCGTAATCCCGGCATAAGCCAATATGAGTAAAAAGTATATCAACGAAAGAAGCGCTGTTGGTTGCATCGAAATTGAAAAACTTCCAAGTATCTTGTCTAACTTTCTTTTACCTCTCACTATTTCTTTAAGATTTGAAGAGTACCACCTTAATCTCTGGCGCACATATTGAGCAATATTCTCGACTTCTTCTTGCCAAACATTCGCATCAGATGCAGATATTTTCCATCCTTTATTATATAATTTGAAGGTCATCTCGTAATCTTCTATCAAGGTGTCTCCATGACTTTTCCCAACATCTTCCCATGCTTTTTTTCTAATTGCATAGTTAGCTCCACAGATGGGTTGTAGATCGCTGATCTTAATTTTTCCAACCTTTCCGAGTACCGAAATATTATACCACCACTCATCTTCGATTGCCCTAAATCTCGTGAATAAATTTTTATGATAATTTCCACAATGTGTTAGCCCAGCTACAGCTCCAACCACGGGATCTTTGAAAGGTCGTACAATTTTTTTTAACCAATTCTTTTCACAAACACCGTCTGGATCTGTGAGAGCTATAATATCGCCTTTTGCAACCTTCTCTATTGCGCGATCAAGAACAGGAGCCTTTCTATCGTGTAATTTCTCGGGTCGATAGAATTTTATCAATCCTTTTCTTGCGTATTCAAGACAGATATCATCAGTTTCATCAGTGGATTTGTTGTCATAGATTATTACTTCAAACCTTTCTTTAGGATAATTTTGATCTAAGAAATTTTTTATTTTCTTTTCGATTATATTTCCAGACTGCCAAGCATAAGCCATTATGCTTACTTTTGGAAAGAAATCATAATTAAATTCAGGTTTTTTTACATTCCAAACTGTAATCAAATAAAAAATCGAGGCAAAAAAGAATATTGATCCCATAATGTATGCAAGTATCTTAATAACTTCAATTAGGAGATTCATAGACCTTTTTTATGATCAATTAGAATTTAATGCTTTTCTGATTTCAGGAAAAGTGCTCATAGTGTATTAGTTGTTAGCTTTCAAAGTTATTGTATAATATTAGATAGAGAAAAAATATATTCAGTACAAATAAATAAAACTGGGTCTTAAAAATGCAAATTAAGATTGGAAACACTGCACTCCATCTCTTACAAGGTGACATTACTGAAGTAGATACGGATGCTATTGTCAATGCGGCCAATTCTAGTTTAATGGGGAGCGGAGGTGTTGATGGAGCGATCCACAGAAAGGGGGGCCCGAGAATTCTTGAAGCGTGTAAAGAGATAAGGAAAAAAGATTGGCCAAACGGGTTACCTACCGGAAAAGCAGTCATCACAACAGGTGGAAACCTGAAAGCAAAATATGTAATTCATGCCGTTGGACCTATTTGGAGAGGGGGCTTTAAAAATGAGGATAAGTTACTAGCTTCAGCATACAGAAATTCCTTAAAATTAGCGAGTGAAAATATTCTAAAAAGTATCGCTTTCCCATCAATAAGTACTGGTGCTTATGGCTATCCAATTGAAAGTGCTTGTAGAGTTGCCTTGATGACGGTGAGAAGTTATCTTGAAAAGAAAAACGTATTTGAGAAGGTTATTTTTGTATTATTTTCACAATCAGACTTTGAAACTTATAAAAAAGCAATAGGAAAAGAGTTTGATCTATAATAACTGATCTTAGTGATTCGAACGATATAGAGGGATCATACAAATCTCCTTAAGCAATAGATAAAAATAGCAAGATGGATTTTAAATCTCACTATTAAATAGTATTGATGGGCAATAAGTTAAGATACTTGAGTGTTGAAAGATGCATAGAGAACGAAATTACTCAATCAAAATTTTTCTTATGTTATCTCTAATTATGACTTCAATATTTCAGATAAATCCTGCGTATGGTTGGGAAGGTACTGTTGAGAAATTTATTGTATGTGAAGATATCGATATTTCAGGAAGGATTAGGCAGCCTATCAATGAAAAAGATATTTTTCTTAATTCTGAATTTAGGATTTACGCTTATTTACTCATAACCGAGTCTAAAGAACCCGTTGTAATAAGAATCGACTGGATTGAACCCAATGGAGAAACTTTCACATCTCAGGAATATAATCTGGATGAAAGACCTTATAACATAACGCGTGTTAGCTACCTAGAAATTTCAACAATCACTTCTAAAATTGGGGATTGGAAAGTCGATGCTTATGCAAATGATGGATTAATCGTTAGTACTAAATTCAATCTTATGGCATCAGAACCGCTTCTTTCAATTATTGATATAGAACGGAGTCCATCTGGAGGAGAACCGATCTATCTAGGGAATCCATTCCAGATAACCTATACTGTGAAGAATGTGGGTGGAGCAGATGCCAATAGAGTTAGGTTTACAATGGAGGAAATAGATCCTGCAGGAGCGCTTGAGATTAAAAAACCTACAGAGACAAAAGATCTAAAATCTGGTGCAACCGATAGCTGGACGATGGAATTGATTGGAAAGAAACCAGGTGAAATCAATGGGTCAGTAAAGCTGTATCTAAAAGATACTAAAGCATGGTCTTGGGAATGGAATATTTTTATTTCTTTACCAGAGTTAGACCTGATAAACCAAACAGTATATCCTGAGGAAATTGAACCGGTTCGTCCAGGTGACGTAGTAACGGTGAGATATGTTTTTAGAAATGTTGGATACACTGATGCAAAAGATATTGGAATAAATATTGAAGTACCAGACGGACTTAAATTGATAAGTGTGACTTCCCCAAGAGACATAGGTCCAGGACAGGATGCCGAATACTTTGTAGAACTAGAAACTTTGAAAGAGGGCCTTTTCGAAGCAAACATTACTGTTAATTCTTTTGGCCATACTATAAATGAGGGAAAATTAACAGTACGTGTTTCGCCCACTTTGATTAGTAATCAACTAATTGGATTTATAGCGATCATTGCGATATTTTTAGGAATTGTTATTGGGGCAATTATAATCATGAGAAGACGTTCTTCTAACATATGATTTTTAGAGTTAATATAGATAGCAACTGTAACAGCTTTTTTTAACAATTCATGACCATTAATCTTTAAGTAAATCATGCAGTAATTGATGAATTAATTGGAGGATAAACTAGTTGAGAGCGATCTTGTGTGATGGCCCAGAGTCTATTGTTGTTAAGGATATAGAAGAGCCCAAAATTAATATAAATGAGTCCTTTGTGGAGCCTCTTTACGGTAGTATTTGTGGTTCAGATGTTGCCATAGCACAATTCCATGGTAAGAGATATCCTGGCATCGAACCTACAAAGACAAATCCCGTCATACTAGGACACGAATGGAGTGGATTGGCCAACGATAAATTGGTTAGCTCAGGATGCACTTTAGGTTGTTATTCTTTAGGAGTCTATCCGCCCTGTCCAAGTTGCAGCATAGGAAGAGATGATCAGTGTCATAATCGTCAAAGAATAGGTTTCGAACTTCCTGGGGCATTCAGAGAAAAGATGCCTTTTCCAGCAGTACTTGTTTATGAATTGCCCAAAAATCTCAGCGCAAAGGATGCTTCTCAGACAGAGCCCCTGAGCGTATCAATAAATGCTGTTAGTATGCTTGGGGAGATAGATGGTGAAAAAGACGTTCTTATCTATGGTTCTGGAGCAGTAGGACTATATGCTCTTCAATACGCAAAAGTTATGGGAGCAAGAAGTGTTTTTGCTGTAGATATAGCTGATTTCAGATTAGATTTTGCAAAAAGATTGGGTGCAGAGAGGATCATAAATCCAAACAAAGAAGACGTTGTTCAAGCGGTTATGGAGGCGACAGAGGGAAAAGGTGTCGAAGTTGCGTTAGAATGTACAGGATATCCCCCTGCCTTTGCGCAGGCGCTAAAAGCTACGACCAAAATGGGTACGGTAGTTATACTAAGCATCTATGGAAGTGAATTGAAGATTGAGGAACCATTTAAGGATATGACAAACAAGGGTTTGACAATTAAGAACGCAAGACTTGGTCCCTGCAATTCTGTCAGGAAGGCCATATCATGCTTATCAGAGAAGTCAGTCAAACCAGTAATTACTCACGAATTCGATATAGGAGAAGCGAGTAAAGCATTTGAGGTTGCAGCAAACCCAAGCGAACATAAAGCAATTAAAGTTGTTATTAAGATTAAGTAGGATTAAAACCGTTATCTGTAGTTTTTCAAATTGAGGCCTTACTATTTGCTAAAAAAGTATATGATATTGATCCTATTAGTATCCAGTCTTGTTTTTTCAGTTAGTCTTAAATCAGTTGTATTTGCGCAAGAAGAGCCTTCATTTGAAGAGAATCTTGAAGAGACGAGAAATATCGGCAGATGCATGACACCCTTAATGATCAATAAATATCTTGCATCAATTCAATCTTCCATTAATGGTAATCGTAACCTAGAAGTATATGCGCTTGGTGATGGATCAATAAGCATTAGGTTCGATTCTAGCTTTCCTGTTGATAGGAGGGATTATGTCCAAGATCTCTTCAGTGTAGTGTATCCTGAGATCATAGAAATATATGGTTTTCCTTCGAATACTATGACAATATCGATTAAGTTTGATCCTACAATCTGGCCTTGGAATTACTATGATCCAGCAAATGATATGATGGCATTGAGTGACCTGCCTCCAACTACTGGGAACAATCCTATTTTGGATAATATTTTTACACACGAATTGATCCACGCCTTTCATGATGCGATATATATTATGCCTGAAAGTTCATGGGCAGAAGAAGGAATGGCTGAAGCTACAACAGAGATTGTAGCTATGAGATTGAAGGATAAGGGGATTAGAGACATGGTCTTTAGAGATATGATAGTCAATTTGAAATATTATGATGTATGGAGTTACGCCAAAGATCTTTTAGGAGGCACTCAATATTTCTTCTTTAAAACGGATCCAGATATCTCCTATCGCTCAGCAGCTGCAATGTTTCTGATTCTATCAAACGAGCTTGCAACCGATCCTTCACAACCTTATGATTTCCTCTCCAGACTTAATTCTAGACTATATCAGACTGGCTCCACATACATTCATGACCATACATTCAAAACCATTGTCAGAAGTATTTCTGGGGGAGCATTAGTTGAGGGAAAGTATGCTGATGAATGGTTTGGAAACCAACCTATTACAAAGACCGTCGGAAGTTCAGGAAAATTCTTAAGTATATTTCCAGTTAAGCCTGAAAGTCCAAGTCAGATAGTAGTATATACATTTAGAAGAGAGTTGAATGGGCCTTATAAAGTTGAGGAGCCTATCTCGAATATTCCAGTAAACGTCAAAATATACGATCATACTGGAACCATTGTAACAGATTTTTCAGTATCTACTAATCAGTTGGGTGTTGGTGAAATTTCGGTTTCCCCATATCCATTACCTAGTGGTGGATACGAAATCTTTGCTTCTACTACAATAGAAGGAGATTATATAGAGTCAAAAAACTATGCGTTTAGTAAAGGTCAGAGCTGGTCTATAGAAGGAGTAGATCAGAATATATATGGTGTAACCCTAGATTTCAATGGTTCACCAATTCAATCGATTATAGATATAGATGGGGGAACTTTACAATCTGTCGAGAATGGTGGATTCATCCTTAGAGCTGAAGGGATTTTTGTACCATATAAAATAACATTGAGTACTGATGGGTATGAAAAATCAATAGGTAAACCAAACCCATATACACGGATCGTATGGACTTTTGCTACACCATCAGAACCTCCAATAGAACCGCCGCCGGAAACTTATTCAGTCTTAGTTAGTATACTTGGATTGCCACCTCAGTATGAAACAGATTTATTTGTAGATTCAAATTACAATAAAACATTAAAAGGTGGGGATACCGATACTCTCATTTTCGATGGTGGAACTTCTCATACAATTAGCGTAAAACAATATATCAATGTAAGTTCAGAAGATAGGTATCATTGCACTCAAAATCTAATTACAGTCTCATTCGAAATTTCAATCGATTTTAGGTATAGTATGGAATATTTAGTTGCCTTCGATCACAATATACCAAACGTAAGTTTGGGAATCCAAGTAGACGATCCATTAAAAGGTGATGAAACCAAGAACTATACACTTCCTGCCTCTTTCTGGTGGGAAGAAGGAACAGTACACGATTTCGTATACCCAGATTCTGTGAATGCTACAGAAGGATTGCGTTATTTGCTCAATTATACATCTGTTTCATCACCTTTAGTAGTCAATTCTTCGATAAGAATCACTGGTTATTACTTTAAACAGTATTTTTTGAATATTAGCACTGAACCCCCTGGCGTAACAAATATCCCAGGCATGGGATACTATAATGATGGAAAAGTGATTTCACTATCAGCACCAGAGGTAGAGTCCTATAATTTCAGACAGTGGAAAATAGATGGAAGTATCATTCCAGGAAATCCAATAAGTGTAGAAATGGACACGCCCCATAAAGCAGTTGCAGAATATGAATCCACAGGTTCATATGACATCACGATTAATGCATACAGTCGAGGAAGAGGGGTAGAGATCTCAATTGCGTTTACTTTTGATGGTGCATCATATACCGCACCGCATACATTCAATAATATTGTAGGAACTCATACTGTCGTGATGCCTTCTCAAGATGATACAGGGGATGATTTTTTAAGATGGAGTGATTCTAATTCGACCTCACCAATAAGACTGATCTCATCAGGAGGAGCTTACCAAGCTGAGTATGGCTCTATTGGTCGGGATTTCAAACTCATTGTTAATCCAATGCATCAAAGGATAGGCCCTGGTTCTTCAGCCACATATAAATTATCTCTATATTCATTAGAAGGTTTTGATTCTCAAGTGAGTTTCAGTATTGCAGGTCTTCCTTTCAATTCGACAGCTATTTTTGAACCTCCGAATGTTATGCCTCCAGGAGATGTAACACTAAGAGTGGATACATCTAGAGCTGCATTAGTAGGTCATTATCTTATGGTGGTAACGGCATTTGGCGAAGGAAGAGTGCATTCTGTAGAGGTTGAATTGTCATTGGGCGCGTGTGTAATTGCCACAGCTACATTCGAATCTGAGTTATCACCTGAAGTTAGTCTTCTAAGACATTTTAGAGATGAATATGCAATGAAGACTTTTGCGGGAGAGCAATTTATGCAAGTGTTTAATGCTTGGTACTATTCTTTTAGTCCATACCTTGCTGACAATATTTCTAAGAATTTTGCACTCAAGGCATTTACTAAGATAATTCTTTATCCATTAATTTTTGCCTTAAGATCATCCTCTTTAGTATTTGATAATTTATCATTTAATAATGAGTTGGCTATCTTCATTACTGGATTCATAAGCAGCTCTTTAATAGGGATCATGTATCTTGTCCCAATACTCCTGATCTTCTCTCTATTTCTTTATGACTTCAATGCGAGAAGATTTTTAAAAATGACTTCAATCTGCTCATTTTCTGTTTTAATGTTTAGTACAGTTCTTACTTTATCTGCTGAAGTTTTAATGATTAATGGAATGATGATGTTTGCATCAGTAATTTTTGTGCTTTCATCGATTGCGCTTTCCTCGTCATTGATTGCTTTTCTGTTGATGGAACCTCTAAGATT
>JAOZGV010000162.1 GCA_026015225.1 Candidatus Bathyarchaeota archaeon | reverse complement strand
TCGGTCTTACAGGTTCTATAAGGGTAGCTTTCGATCCTATTATAAGCAATATAATTGAACCTGGAGATAAATTACTCGCCATAACAAATGGTTATTGGGGCAATTACGTACCAAGAGTAGTCAAGTCCTTTAGAGGTGAGCCTATAGTATATCAAGAAGATCCAAGACTTCCAGTAAATTTAGAAAAAGTAGAGGAGATTTTAAAGCAAAATAGTGATGTAAAAGCAGTTGCGGTAATGCATGTCGAAACAGATACTGGCATTTTTAACAAAATCTCTGAAATCAGTGAAATTGTAAAAAGGGAATCAGATGCCTTATTTATAGTCGATTGTGCAACCTCCCTTGGGGGTATGGAAGTTAAGGTCGATGAATGGGGAGCTGACTTTTGCTTCTCAGGATCGCATAAATGCTTAACTGCACCAGTGGGTCTTGCTTTCATAACAGTAAGTGACAAAGCTTGGGACGTTATTCAAAATAGAAAAACTCCAATTTTCGGAGTTTATAACGATTTAGCCCCCTGGAAAGAGCCCTTGAAACTGGAGTGTGAACCTCCTATACCAACACCTGTTATTCATGCTGTCAGAGCTACATTAGACTGGATATTTTCACTTGGCCTAAAAGAGGCTTTAAAATTACATGAAGTGGCTGCTAGAGCTTTGAGATGTAGTCTCATTGAGATGGGACTTAAAGTTTTTCCTGATTGCTCTAAATGCGATGGTTGTGCATCTACTAATAGATTCTGCAGTGATGTTGTAACAGCATTGCCTTATCCTCCTGGAGTTAAATCCACTGATGTGGAACGAATCATGGGTGAAAGATACCATCTCTCAGTAATTGCCTCACCGTACAGACCAGAAGTTTTTCAGTTTGGTACGATCAATGAGATGCAAATATCGCCTGATTATATTCAAAAACTGATAACGACTTTGGGATTGACCATGTCTGAGCTGGGCGTAGATATAAAATTAGAGGATGGAATTAGGAAAGCATATGAAATTCTTAGAGAACAAAAGAATTTCTAAAATATTCCTTTTATTCTCATAAAAATATCGCTAGATCTTCATTTCTCAGAATATATGAGCTTCTAAAGGTTTATGGGAACAGTTTTAACCGTCACTCCAGTTCTATGCCTCGTATACTACTTTGCCTCCAACCACAGTCATTAACACTCTCATATCCTTGACTTCGTCGATTGGACAAGTAAGAATATCTTTCTCTAGAACAACAAAGTCAGCAATTTTTCCTGTTTGGATTGAGCCCTTAACATCCTCTTCAAAAGTTAATATGGCATTGTTTATTGTGTAACATTTTAGAGCTTCTTCAATCGTGATATTTTGTCCATCCTTTAGGACAACTCCGTTCCTACTGATGCGAGTTACTGCATGATGTATGTTTATAAAGGGATCCCAGAGTGTTCCATTTGAACTGACACTATCGGATCCAATTCCTACTGGGATACCATTATCGAGCCATGATCTTGGAGAATATGCGGGTCTTCCTTCTCCAAGCTTAATTTGCTCAGGTTGCGCATAAAGAAACGCATTTTGGCAAGAACCAACAAGATTCATTTTCTTAACTTTTTCAAAAGTGTCTTCTTTTGGGAAAGTTGCATGAAGTATGATAAATCTCTTATCGGCTATCGGAACCTCCTCATTTACTTCCTCCCAAACTTCCATGAGATCATCTAATGCCTTTCCTCCCATAGGCATGTGTGCGTGAACGCCAACTCTGAGATTATTTTTAGCCGCCTCTATGGAGAGGCTCTTAAGTTTGTCTCTTGACATAATTCCGTTAAATATGATTTCTCCTATTCCACCGATCTTTAGCATATCGTCTCCGAAACCTCTTGCAGAAGCAAAAGCTGCCAAATTCTGTATGATCTCCAAATCCTCCTCAAGAGGCCTTACTTTATCAAAATCTATAAAGAATAGAGAATAGATCCTAAGAGTTAGTTCTTCTTTCGACCAAATCTCTTGAAGAGCTCGAAATTCTTCAAATAATGCACCAGCCTGTAGTATGCTTGTTAAACCACGGGAATTTAATCGCTTTGCCGTAGCTTTATAACCTTTGACTCTATCACTATGAGTTACTGGCGGTAACAACTTAGAAACAAGGCTTTTTCCTGAAGCTTCCCGGAAAATTCCGGTTGGTTCTCCAGTCTTGGGATCCTTCTCAATGGGTCCCTGTTCTCCAGGCATTACTACTGCTCCAGGGGGTTGTGTTGTATCGCGTGTTACACCCGCCAACCTCAAAGCATAGCTATTCACATAGCAATGGTGAGGTCCCTCTATGTAGACCGGATTGTCTGGCGAAACATGATCAAGATCCCAACGATTTGGTCTTCGTTTTTCCTCAAGTTCTAGATAAAAGTAGGAGGATACCATTGCACAACGAATCCATTCACCTTTTCTAGTCTTCTTCACTGCCTCTTCAATTCGTTTTGCAATATCTACTATAGAATTGACTCCAGCGAGCGACACGAAGATACTTTCTTCAGCGACAAATTGAAAATGGATATGCGAATCGATAAGCCCAGGTATGACAGTATTTCCTTTTAAATCGCATTTCTGGGTCTTAGGTCCGGCAAGAGACATAATTTCATTATCTTTTCCGACTGCTTGGAATCTTCCATCTTTAATCGCAAATGATTCAGCAATAGAAAAAGTATCATCAACAGTTACAATTTTTCCAGAATGGAAAATCTGGTCTGCAAAAATTCCATTAATATTCTTCATTTCACTCATAGCTTTTATATTTGCATCTTTCAACTATTTTAGAATTTTGACAGTCGTTCTCTTGAAAATATTAACAGAAGAAAGAATGATGTTTTCTTCTTAAGAAGGCAAAGATCGATCAAATTCTTAAATTATACACGCTTTTATGTTATCGCCTAGCGCTTTAAATAAGAAACGCTTCTTAACCACAATTCTTAAATTAAGATTATCATTAAAAAGAATCTGAATCTGCATGAAAACACAACAGGAAGAAAATGAGGACATCTCTAACCAGGATACAAGTGCTTTACTTAAAATTGAGGATTTAAGCAAATATTTTGGCGGTATGGCGGCCGTAAAAAATCTAGATTTTCATGTTTTTACTGGAGAAATTTATGGAATTGCAGGACCTAATGGGGCTGGAAAAACAACTCTTTTTAATGTGGTAACTAAGTTCTTACCACCATCCGGTGGTAAAGTAATATTCAATGGACAACATATCCATAAGCACCCTCCTAATAAAATCTGTGAACTGGGAATTGCGCGAACATTCCAAATCCCGACTCTATTCGAGAGTTTAACAGTTTATAAAAATGCCCTCGTAGGGGCTATTTATGGAAAAGGGAGTGAGAAACGGGATAAGGAGAATCTCGTAAAAAAGAATCTCGAATTTTTTGGTTTATGGGAAAAGAAAGACGTAATCGCTGATGAACTTTCTCTTTATGAAAGAAAAGTATTGATGGTAGCTACCGCCTTAACAACCGAGCCCCGATTATTAATGCTGGATGAACCAACAGCCGGTCTCAGCAAAAAGGAATCCGAATACATAATGAGTCTTTTTAAAAAGATCAATGCTGAAGGTATGACTATAATGATAATTGAACATAATATGGATGTTTTAATGAATATTTCAGAACGTGTTATGATTCTAGATCACGGTGTGAAAATATGTGAGGGGATCCCAAGTAAGGTTTGTGATGATAAAAGAGTTATTAAAGCTTATTTGGGTGAGAGATATGAGGTTAAAAAGTGATTGCCATGCTTGAAGTGAATGATTTACATGTTTTTTACGGGCAATTCGAAGCATTGACGGGTTTATCTTTCAAGGTTGAAGAGAACGAAGTTGTGGCACTCGCAGGGCCAAATGGTCATGGAAAGTCCACCGCACTACATTCTATAATAGGGTTAACGGATATTCGAAGTGGTACAATCCAATTTCAGGAAAAAAGTATAGAAAAAGAATCGTCTGTTGACATTGTTAAAATGGGAGTGATTCTAGTGCCTGAAGGAGGACACTTATTCACGGAGATGACAGTCCAAGAAAATCTAGTGATGGGTGCTTATAACCCAAAAGCTTGGAAAAATCGGAATGAAAATCTGCGTAATGTATATGATTTATTTCCGATGTTGGAGAAAATTAAAAATCGGTTAAGTTTGCGACTAAGTGGAGGAGAGAGAAGAGCTGTAGCCATTGGAAGAGGATTGATGTCATCAACCAAACTTTTAATGCTCGATGAACCTACTTTAGGACTTGCACCTGTTCTAGTAAAGGATATTACTGAAAAAATTAAGGAAATAAAAGAGACTGGAATGACTATAGTTCTTGTTGAAGAGAATATACGTTATGTATCTGAACTTGCTGACCGTATTTACCTTGTAAACAAAGGAAAAGTCGCCTTAGAAGGCGAAGCGGACAAGGTTCTTAAAGATAGAAAGTTCAAAGAATTATATCTTGGTCTTTAATAACGCATGCAATCTAGGTTAAGTATGTGAACCTATCTTAAATAAATAAGAAAGCAATGACTAATATGTGCTAATGTTTAGCCCGTTCAAAGATCCTTTCACCTATTCGAGGTATCAATGAAATTACCCCTTTTGGTAGAAAAATTAGAGTAATAATCACCAATCCACCATATATCGTGGGTCGGAAAAGATGCGCTGCACGGAAAAACTCGCTCGAAAAAATTAGTATAAAAGCGCCCAATAAGGGTCCGTATAATGATTGCATCCCTCCAATTACTAAGGAAGTTAAGAACAGTATTACCAAATACCATCCCAACTCTGTAGGACCTATTGTACCGAGATAATTGCTATAGAAAGCTCCACTTATCCCGGTTAACCAAGAACTGAGGACAAATACAGAAAGCTTAACTTTGAAGGGATTTACACCACGACTTATCGCATAATCTTCAGAATCTCTTAGGCTTACAATAGCTAAACCCAACTCAGAATCGATGATTTTCTTGTTTAGAGTAAGCGAGGATATCACTAAAACTAGTGCAATTAAAAAAGAGGGTATAATATTGAATTGGTTAATTTTTGTCCCAAATATTTCAAGTGGTGGTACTATGAGACCCATGTCTCCATTAGTCCATTCTACGAAATATAAGACGACTGAAAGCATTAAAAACTGGACTCCTAGTGTTATAAACAATAAATAAATCCCCTTTACTCTCAATGACACTACGCCAAGTACCAAAGCTAAAGCCATCACTACAAAAGGAGCTGCTAAAAGCCCAAACCAAGTCGAAATACCAAACTTTGTGGCCAATATAGCTGTAGTGTAGGCTCCAAGAACAAAAAAGGGTACCTGAGCTAAGTGAAGTATTCCTGAATATCCAACCGCTATATTCCAGTTCAAAGCTACAGCCCCGTATATCATGCATAATACTACTAGATGTGAAATGTACGAATCCTGCAAAAGCAATACCGAACTTATGGCCGCCATAAGTAACAGCAACTGAATTCTGAAGTCCTTTAAGCGCTCATTTTTTATAAATTCCAAATTTATTGAACTCCATAAAGCCCTTGGGGTCTAAACAAGATTATCATTCTGAAAGAACTCCATAAAGCCCTTGGGGTCTAAACAAGATTATCATTCTGAAAGAACTCCATAAAGCCCTTGGGGTCTAAACAAGATTATCATTATGAAAATTAAAAATAGAATCGGTTCAGCCCAGAAAGGTCCAATGAAGAATCTAGAATATGCATCAATCATTCCAATTATATATGCTCCAAAGATCGTCCCTTTTATACTTCCCATTCCTCCCAGAACCATTACAAACAAAGCTATGACTAATGGTGTACCGCCCATTTGGGGACTAAGGTAATAAAAAACTCCAAGTAGAATTCCGGCAAATCCTGCGAGAGCAGATCCAATTGCAACTGTATAAGCATAAATTTTCCTGCTCTCAATGGCTACAATGGTTGCTCCAACATTATCCTGAGCTACTGCCCTTACAGCCATTCCGGATCTTGTTTTCGTAAGGAAGAGAAGAAGAACTCCTAAGCATAATGGACCCAATATTATGGTCAATATTTGAAGATTGGTTACTATTGCTCCCAGGATATTCGTAAAACCTGGAATTATTGGATCAATTCCTTTATATCTGCCGCCAAAAATGATAATGATCCAATTTTCAAGAATTATTCCGGCTGCTAATGTTGCTATAAATATATTGATCC
>JAOZGV010000157.1 GCA_026015225.1 Candidatus Bathyarchaeota archaeon | reverse complement strand
TTCATTTTTTACAAGTATGTCGTAAGTATAATTCGAGTATGAAGACGGTTGTTCTATACGAGTGATATTCAGGTTCTCACTAAACCTGTCAATGTCCCATTCAATCATATCTTCCCTAACATTAAGATACCTTGTTTGATATGCATCCATTAAATGAATAGAGATCAGTGATGCCAATACCAATCCTATAAAAAATGCTGCCCCTATGGCTGAACTGATTCCCTTCTTACAATAAAATATTTTTTTCAACATCCAGAATATAATCTCCTTAACTTGGTGAATTGGATTCAAATACTGTTTTTTGACCCCTTTCAGAAACTATAATGAATCTATATGTTTTGTCATTTTCCCAAGTGTAAGCAACATTAAATTTGATTATGTTATTATTTCCCTCAGTGTTCACATAGATTTGTTCAGGCAGAGCAGGATCTATAGTTGACTGCACAGAATCATTAATATAAATTGAAACTACTTGAATATCGATGTCCCCTACATTCCTAACATAAATATCGATAGATTCTGGAACTGTAGAGTTGAAATATGCCATTTCCATTACAAACCTCTCTTGTGCCGCCTCTTCCTGACTCGAATACCATGCATTTGCACGGCTTTGAGATAGAGTAAGAGATGATATAGACCAAGGATATATTATGGCAAACATTGCAAAGAGAGTACTTACTATTATTAACGTAGAGAATACTTGACTTATTGCTCTCTTATTTGAAATTATTCTCATGCTCGAATTCACCCTTCAATTATACTCTTATTTCTGATTTCATACCAAATTATTGTGATTATTCGTTTTCTATCGGTTCAAACAGATATTGCTGTTCTATTCTCTTTGATGCGACGGGTCTTATTTGTCCAATAATAGATCTTGTATATCGAGGTGATGCAATGATCGACTGACCTAAACCCAGTGAGGGCAATATCTTCCACATGGAGTTGGGAACATTTCCAGTGGATTGTTGAAGCGCATCTATATTAGTCGTTGAGCTTAATCTATGCATTATCCTAATATTGCATAGTTCTAATAATTCGGATGGAAGAAAGGCCGGCTGTTGTGTAACTATTCCTAGACAGACTCCCCTCTTCCTACCTCTTCTTGCAATCTCAAGTAGGAAATTTATCGTACCTAGCATTTCTTGCGACTTGTCTTTGCTTACAAATCCATGTGCTTCTTCAAGGACTATCAGTACTTTTGGAGAATTGATATTAACCATCTTATAAGAAAAGATTTTTTCTAGAATATTTGCTACTGCAATATTTTTTAACTGATTTCCTGCATCACTAAAATCTATAACTGAAACTTTGCCTGAAACAAGAATGTCTTCAGCTTTTATTGTATTTGCTTTTACATCAACCATGTTTAAATTATGAATTGCCATCAGTTTGCTGTACAGGCTTGTGTGGGCTTCTGCAATATATGGAGGCATTGTGGGGTTGTCTGCCTGAGCGCTCAGTCTTCCTTTCAAACGTTCAATAATTGCTTCAAGAGTTACACTTCTAAAAGCAGGTGCAACAGCTTTTATCCTTTCAATTAGATCAAAAAAGAATAATTGTTCAATTTTGCTTAATCCAGCCACTTCGCTGAAAAGTATTTTATCTGAATCTTTGAAAGATACTCCAAATTTAATAGCATCTTCTCGACGACTAACGCACGGATTAGGAGTATAAATCGAGAAATTCTTTATGCCTTCAGGCTTATATCCAAATTTGCCAAGCAAGTCAACTAATTTATCTGTCGGTTCATTCATAAGCACGTATTCTCCTTCGACATCGAAAGTTAAGACTGCAATGCCTACTTTAGCTGCCTCTTCCATCATCGTTTGAATCGTATTTGATTTTCCAGTTCCTGTGGTACCAAATATCCCCATGTGGCGAGTCAGGGTTGAAGAATCGATTTGGATCTTTACCATCTCCTGCGTCAGCAGCCTTCCGATAGTCATACTCCCTTTTGCACCTAAAAACTCTTGAATCAGATTTTCGTTTAGCGAATATACTGGAGTATGCGGTTCTGGCCTATCCAAAACGGCTCTTTGTATTCCATTTCGAATTTCCGCATTCAAATCTACAGTGAATGTTATCTCAAATCGAGCGCTTTCATCCTCAACATAATATGGTCCGTCGATAATTTGCCCGATATAATATTGTTTATTGTCCTTACCGATTTTTACATATGATCCCCTTTCTAGTTTTACGTTATTCAATGCTGAAATTGAGCAAATAGTGGGCCCTAATTTATCAAGATCTCTATCTATCTTAGTGTAGGCAATCTCCTTCTCTTTCATCACCGTCTTTTGTTTTAGCAATTTATTCTTATTCCTTTTCATTTTTGAAAATTTTTTTTAAATAATTGGATTCCAGATAGTGAAGTAGAATATTAGAAAACCTAAAATAATCATGATTAGAGAATGCTTCAAACCAGCTCCAACGAGGCCTTCGCCCATCTTTCCCGCAATCAATCCTCCAAAGAATCCTTCAATGATCATAAGATGAAACATCGCTCTCTGCATTTCAAAAAGATCCATTGAGCCACTCATCAGCATAGTCCCTGCTTCTGCCATCGAATCTTGAAGATTCATTATTTCTGAAAAGAAGGTCCTAACTAATACAACATCTATTGCGATAAAGATGAAAAATGCTATGTATATTATACCCATATATGGTCGAATCATGCCTTTGCGTTCATTCTCAATATTATGCAATTCACCGATATGTCTGCTCATAACTTCCAAAATCTCTTGAGTGTTGCCTCCTGAACGATTGCATTCTTCGATAAGAACTGTGGTTCTTTTTGCCAATCTTGTTCCGACATTAGATCCAAACTCTTTCATAGCTTCTTCCAGATTCTTTCCCCACGACATTACTGTTACCACTCTCTGTAATTGAGAGGACAAAGGTCCATACTTTCTTTTTGCAGATAATTCAATGGCTCTAGTAAGGGTTACACCTGTTCTGCCAGCTTGGGATACGTCATTCAAGAATTCTGGAATTCTTTTATCAACTTCTTCCTTCCATTTCATATCCAGAAAATTAACTACAGATGGCGGAAATATAGTAACTATGATAGAGAGGACAAGAAGATCGTCCATACTCAAGACTAATTTCCTCTCAAAATAGAAAGTATTGAGTATAGTCGTGGATGTCAATAATACACCCAAGATTGCTGAAACAATCCATACATATTTTTTCTCTTTTTTTGGCACTCGCATCAATTTAAAATCACCCCGGAGGCATCATCCCATCCAAAATCACAAGAAGAAGAAGTGCTGCGATGGGTACTGCAATATAGGTTATGAGGTACATAAGCATCATTATACCTATGCCTCCAAGTGAGCCACCAATGATGCCCATTACCGATAACATAATCATCACAAGGAGCGGAAAAACTATCATCAAAGCTACATAGAATTCTGCAATAGTTGCTAAGGTATCGATCAATTTTTTAGCTGTAAGTCTGGCCGAATTCATTAACTCTCTAGAAGCGGATAGAAAGTATTTTGTCATATCCCCCCCAGATCTCGTTACTGATATGAATCCATTAATCAGATCTGCAAATTGTTTTGAAGGAGATTTTCTTGCTCTTCTAT
>JAOZGV010000151.1 GCA_026015225.1 Candidatus Bathyarchaeota archaeon | reverse complement strand
TTAGAAGGATTTGAAAAGAGGTGTAAAATTCTTACAGTAACTTCAGGAGGAATTCTCGACAGATTAGCTAAGAAGCATGGGATCTCTGGAATTTTGATTCCCAGTGGAATGCCGCCGAGGGCAGCGCTTCCTTATTTGTTCACCTCAATAGCATTCATAATGTGGAAATGTAATTTGATAACTGAGTTAGAGAAAGAATTGAAAATAACATCCAGTCAATTATCTGAGAGTATAGATATTTTAGGCATACAAAATCCTCTGGATAATAATCCTGCTAAGCAATTAGCTCTATCTATTAAAGATACTATTCCTGTAATTTACTCTTCAAAGAATTATGAAAGTGCAGGCAGAAGATTCAAAACCCAAATAAACGAAAATTGTAAAATCTTTACAAAATACGATGTGATGCCTGAAGCATGTCATAATGATATCGAGGGGTGGAAAGAAAAAGAGTCTTTGATGTTCTCTATAATATTCATTACTGATGGATCAGAGGACGATTATTCTCTTACTGAGATCAAAAATATATTGAAAGAAAAAGGCTTTAAAAAACTATTTGAAATAAAAGCGAGCGGGAAAAGCAAACTCGCAAGAATTATGTCGACGATAATTTTTGGAGATTTTGTTTCTTTCTATCTGGCTATCCTTAATAATATCGATCCGACACCAATTCCTACCATAAGTAATTTTAAGGAAAGAATCTCAAAGAAATCTAGATTAAAAGAAATAATTGAAGAAAAATTAAAGAGCTAACCTTTGCTTACTCCTATAGGCACTAATCTAACGACTTTTGTCGCAATTCCGACTTGATGGCTAACCTCGACTACACGGTCAACATCCTTATATGCATTTGGAGCCTCCTCACTAACAACGGACATGCTTGCAGCTCTAACCAATATACCTCTTTTTTCTAGATCTTTTTTTACATCTTCTCCCCAGAAACGTCTCTTTGCAGCAGATCTGCTCAGATTCCTTCCAGCTCCATGAGCTGTTGAACCGAAACTCAGTTCCATTGATTTCTCAGTTCCTACTAGTATCCATGAGGCTTGACCCATGCTTCCAGGTATTAACACCGGTTGTCCAAAAGGCCTATATTTTGTAGGAACATCAGGATGATTAGGTGGAAAGGCTCTAGTAGCGCCTTTCCTGTGTACATAAACTTTAATTTTACTTCCATTGATTGTATGCTCTTCAATTTTTGCTATATTGTGAGCAACATCATAAATTAGATTTAAATCTAAACTTTCTGCAGATCTTTGAAATGCTTTTCCAAAAGCCTCTCTTGTCCAATGCGTTATCATCTGCCTATTTGCCCATGCGAAGTTACAAGCAGCTGACATTGCAGATAAATAATCATTAGCTTCGAAACTTTTACCTGGGGCGCAAGCAAGCTCTCGATCTGGAATTCTTATTCCGTATTTTCTTACGGCTCTTTCCATAACCTTGAGGTAATCACTACAAACCTGGTGTCCTAAACCCCTACTTCCTGTATGAATTAAAATAAGAATTTGTCCGACTTTATTTATTCCAAAGCATTTGGCCGCTTCTTTATCTATTATTTTATCAACTTTTTCTATCTCAAGAAAATGATTGCCGCTTCCCAAACTCCCCAGTTGAGAAGTACCCCTTTTCTTTGCTATTGGAGAGACCTTTGATTGATCTGCAATTTTTAAACAACCCCCTTCTTCGCAAGCTTCAGCATCTTCTGCCCATCCGTACCCGTTTTTTATTGACCATTCTACACCATTAGAGAGTACATCATTTAGTTCAGATGGGCTAACTTTTATTCGACCACGGCTCCCAAGACCAGATGGGATATAATTAAAAAGCGAATCTAGCAATTTAGGAAGGATAGGTCTTATGTCAGATTCTTCCAAATTAGTTCGAAGAAGTCTAACACCACAATTTATGTCGTATCCAACTCCACCAGGACTGATCACACCTTCCTCATAATCAGTAGCTGCAACCCCTCCTATCGGAAAACCATATCCTTCATGGCCATCAGGCAATGTTATTGAGAATTTATATATGCCAGGAAGATGGGCGACATTCGAGCATTGTTCTATGGTTCGATCGCCTTTAATTTTACTTAGTAAAGTTTCATCAGCATATATTCTACCGGGAACACGCATATCTGGCTTATACGAGGAAGGAATCTCCCATACAAACTTATCTATTTGATTCAAAGGAATATTTCTATCAGCACTTGGACCTCTATCTCTCAAGTACTACACCACAACCCATTTTTTTAAAATCAATAATAAACTATATGAACATTTAAACTAGTCCTTTTTAAATGTCAAGTAGAAATTTGGCTACAAAGTATCCATTATGCTCAATTTTCATATTGTGATATGTAATTGCTTTAATTCCAACCTTTGATGGATGTTTTCTTGGATTGAAACATTCACCATAGATTGATGCTTTTAAATAGAATTCTGAATTCTTCATTTTAATTTCATTTACTTTAAATTTTGAGAAGAGCTTATTCTCAATTTCAAATTTTAAAATAAAACACTCAAGCCAATTATATAATAATGC
>JAOZGV010000094.1 GCA_026015225.1 Candidatus Bathyarchaeota archaeon | reverse complement strand
AATAATTTGGAAATTTTTATACTTATGGACATAGTATCTACAATAAAAAATTCAATAAGATATTTCGCAAATGACTCTTTAAATAACTCATTAATGAATGAAGAAAACGAAAGAGCTTTTGAAAATCCATTAGTGGGATTTTCAAGCGGAGATGATCCTCTCTATAAATTTTTCAAGGAAGATATAGGATCCTTTCAATGGGAACCTATAGATATATTCAAAAGAACTTTTCCACAATTGAAAGCTGCTCCAGATCATTTGACTGTAATCAGTTGGATCCTCCCTCAAACCAGAGCAACAAAATTGGATAACCAAAAGATGGTTATTTATCCAGCGGAGAGGTGGGTTAGGGCGCGTATCTATGGTGAAAAATTTAATGATAAGCTTCGTAGACATATTGAAACTATATTACAAAAATTAGGCTATAATGCAGTTGCTCCTACGCTTTCTCCTATTTGGAAGTGGGAGAGATCGAAAAATTATGGATTGGCTTCTTCTTGGTCAGAAAGGCATGCTACTTTTGTATCAGGCCTTGGAACCTTTGGTCTTTGTGATGGTTTAATTACTCCAAAAGGTAAAGCTATGCGTTGTGGATCGGTAATTGCAAATATCCAAATTGAGCCGACAAAGAGACAATATAATGATCGAAATGAATACTGTCTTTTCTTTTCAAAAGGGTTATGTGGATTCTGCATCAAGCGTTGCCCGATTTCAGCAATTTCTAAGAAAGGGCATAATAAGGAAAAATGTGAAAAATATCTTAATCTAACCAGAAGGTACATAATCTCTAATTTCGGCTATGAAGGTGACGCTTGCGGATTATGTCAGACTGGAGTCCCATGCGAGTCAAAAATTCCAACAGAAGATGATTTAAAAAGAAAGGCTATTAGGTGATTTTTTCTATAATACCTATTATAAGGGTTTACCTTATCCTAATCTTACATATAACTCCAATTTTCAATGAGGTGACTTGTGATTTCTAATAGTGTTAATCCTTTTGAAGAGGTAAAAAAGCAAATCGATATAATTAAGGAAAAGATTGGAATAGATCCAAGCGTAGCAGAGCAATTAAAGCATCCTAGACAGATAATATCAGTTTCTATCCCAATAAAAATGGACAATGATAGAGTTGACATATTTATGGGTCACAGAGTTCAGCATAACATGTGGCGCGGACCCTATAAAGGTGGGATAAGATATCATCCAACGGTTGCTCTCGATGAGGTAAAAGCGTTAGCGGCATGGATGACGTTCAAAACAAGTGTCCTTGATATCCCCTATGGGGGCGCAAAAGGCGGAGTGATATGCAATCCAAAAAAGATGTCTGAAGATGAGCTAGAGCGATTGACAAGGCGGTACACTTCTATGATAATAGATGTAATTGGACCCTTCAAAGATGTCCCAGCTCCAGATGTTGGAACCGATTCACAAACAATGTCGTGGGTTATGGATACATATAGTTCGATTAAAGGGTATAGCATTCCAGAAGTAGTCACAGGGAAACCTATAAGTTTAGGAGGATCTTTTGGCAGAGAGGGTGCAACTGGCTTAGGCGCTGCTATTTGCACTAGAAATGCAGCTAAGAAGATAGGTTTGAAGTTGAGGGGGGCTAGAGTAGCAGTTCAAGGTTATGGAAAGGTCGGATTCTGGAGCGCGAAATCATTGGACGAAATGGGGTGCAAGATAATTGCTATAAGCGATACAGGAGGTTGCATTGTAAATAAAAATGGTGTGAATCCGGATAAAGTCAAAGAATATAAGTTAAAAACAGGATCGGTTTATGAATACAAAGGATGTAAGAACATTCCATCTGATGACATATTTGAATTGGATTGCGATATACTTGTACCAGCGGCCTTAGAAAATTGTATAACAGATAAGAATTGTGATGCGATAAAAGCAAAGATAATTTCGGAGAGCGCTAATGGACCAACAACTCCTGCAGCAGATCAAGCATTATTTGAGAAAAAGATCTTTGTGATACCAGATATTTTAGCTAATGCGGGTGGAGTGACAGTTAGTTACTTTGAATGGACTCAAAATCTAAATAGAGATCGATGGTCTCTTGAGAATATAAACAGACGCTTAGAGGAAAGAATGAATATTGCTTTTGATGGAGTATATAAGGTTCAAAAGTCGAGAGACGAAAGTATGAGAACGGCCGCATATATTCTCGCGATAAAAAGGTTAGAAGAAGCACATTTAAAACTAGGATTGTTCCCTTAAAAATGGATGATTATTTCATTCTTCTCAGTCCTTTTAATTAATGATTTTAATATCGATGCATTTTTCATAACATTGATATAGGTTTGACCTATAGTCCATTACTGCAATTGATTTAATTCAGTAGTTTATCTAATCGAGACTTTTTGCGGTGTTATGATGGTCAAAGTAGCTATTTTAAGAGGTCCAGACCCCCAAAAAATAACAGTCAAAGCTTTAGAGATGGTAGAAGGAGAGAGAATCTTAGCCAAAGAAAAACCAATTTTGGTTAAACCTAACTATTTAAATTCGAGGCATCCATCGACAGGAATTACAACAGACAGTAGAGTCATTGAGGGAGTAATTAAATTCTTTAAGAAACATAAGAAAGGAGAAATCATTGTAGGCGAGGGGAGTGGTTTCTCAAATACTTTTGAAGCCTATAAAAATGCAGGTGTTGATATCATCGCTGAGAAATATAAAATCAAATTAATTGACTTGAATAAAGACGATTTTATTGAGACGAAACCTAAAGACCCTTTGAATCTAAAGCAAGTTAAGATTGCAAAATCTGCACTGGATAGTACAATAATAAGCGTTCCTAAGCTAAAGCCCCATCGAATTGCTGGAGTTTCATTGAGTATAAAGAACATGATGGGTGCGATGACGCCCAAAGGCTCGATGCATTCACGTCTTAGTAAGAATATTGCAGATCTGGCTTCTGTCATTAAACCAGAATTAGCGGTAATAGATGGCATAATTGCTGGCGAAGGGCACGAATCTAGTGGGGATCCTCTTAGAATGGATTTGGTAATAGCTGGATTAGATCCAGTTGCCGTAGATGCTGTTGGCGCTTCAATAATGGGAATAAAGCCAAATAAGGTAAAACATCTAATTTTTGCTGAAAAGAAGGGTTTAGGAACTATCGATCTGGACAGGATAGAGATCTTAGGGGAACAAATTGAGAATGTGCAAAGAAAATTTAGGAGATCTGCTTTATCCAAGTTTCTTGTTCATTTGAGCTGATATTTTATTATGAAATGATGTTTGTACAAATCCTATATGATTTAGCGCGTGTTTTTTTAGATTCACTCCACTTGCGCTTTCGAATTAAAAAAATTAAAAACTATAAATATCATAACCGGAATTTACTACTAAATTATCTTAGCGCGGTTGCGCTATGGGTATGGTGATGAATTAATGTCAAAGGATAAAGTAGGAGTTGCTGTCGCAGGGCTTGGTTTTGTAGGAAGACAGGCTCATGTATCAGCTTTTAGAAAAATTCCAGATGCCGAATTAGTAGCGGTAATTGATGTAATAGAAGAAGCCGCAAAGGAAGTCTCTTCAAAATACAAAATAAAATATTATTTGGACCATAAGGAAGCTCTTAAAAATCCAGATATTGACGCTTTAGTCGTAGCTGTACCAACGCCTTTCCATTATGATCTTGTTTCTGAGGCACTATCTAACGGCAAACATGTTCTTTGTGAAATGCCATTAACACCTAATGTAGCAGAATCTGAAAAGTTGGGTGAGATGGCTGAGAAGGCCGGAGTCATGTTGATGCCAGATCTCAATTTCCGATTTACTCCGAATTATGTAAAGGCAAAAGAACTGATTGACGAATTGACAATAGGAAAGCCAATAGCATTTACTTTTACCGAATTTATCCCAGCTAAGGATCTTGCTAAACAATGGCCTTCAGGATCTTGGGCTTGGAACAAGGAGAAAAGCGGCGGATATCCTGATTTCACACTTTCGGTGTGGTCTATAGATCTAATTAGATGGCTTTTTAATTCGGAGATAGTTGATGTCAGTTGGATGCCAAATTATGCGCAATTACCAGGCCTCAATTACACTGGTTACAATACAGTAGGCATAGTCAAACTTTCAAATGATGCAGTAGGAACGCTATACTTTAGCGCTTCTGTCTCGCCGGGCGAAGGGACTAGCAAATTAGAAGTTTTTGGAGATAACACTAGGGCCATAAAAGCGACTTGGAACAACCATCTTGCATTGATCGATGAGAGCATGAAGGCGGAATGGGAGTTCAAAATGAGGGGGACAAAAGTCTGGGGCCATTATCAGATCGATTCTTATTTCGTGGACTGCATTAAATATGGTAAAAAGCCTTCAGTAACGGTTGATGATGCCATCAAAGCTCAGACTGTTGCTAAAAAAATTGTCGAATAATAACTTTTTCAAATATGGTATCTTTCTGTCTAGCAAATGCTAGATAGAATATATTTTTCCTATATCTTCAGGTTTTTCAAGAACAATAATGCCTT
>JAOZGV010000090.1 GCA_026015225.1 Candidatus Bathyarchaeota archaeon | reverse complement strand
ACGACAAAAATTATTACACTTTTATAATATGTTATTTTCATTTCAATAAATGGTATTTAAAGGATGTTTAAACTAGTCTTATTTTATAATAGAAATGCAGAATATTCTTTCCATAATTCTTTGCTCATTGATAAAATGAACAAGATTAGAGATAGATGGAATATTGATTACGAGTCAAGAGAAACTTCAGATTTAGATAATATTGCAAACCAAAGAATCGGATCGGACATTAGATCAATTCTTCCTCAAATCAGAGGAAAGATAGTCAGTTCAAGAAATCATATTCTTCCCCTATCGCGGAAAAAAAATTTAAACCTCAAAAATACTCCAATTTTATTACTTTATAAAGAAGAAACTCCTGTGAATGTTTTTCCACATTTATTAGGAATGACTTATTATAAAATTGATGACTTTTTAGATACAATCCTCAAATACGGTCCAGCTGATTACATATATATTAAAGGAATTCTAGAAGATCCTTTACAAAAAATTCTCTCGGAATTCCCTTCCATTTTAGAAGAAGGAATGGCCTTCATTGACTTTAACGTTGAATTAGAGAATGGAGAAATAGACCTCCTATTCAAGGATAAAGATGGAAAATTTGTTATTGTTGAACTAGAGACTTTTGCAAAAGATATCTCAGTAACTCAGGTTTGCCGCTTTGCTTCGGATTTTCCAAAAAAATTCTCTGATGGAAAAGATCCCAGAAAAGCTATTGTATGTTTAGATTTTACAAAAAACATCCTAAAAGCATGCAAGGGTGCTGGAGTAGAATTATATAAAGTGAGAATTAAAAAGGAGTGTTAATTATCTCTTTAATATAATTTCTTTAAAATTTTAGAGGTTCTTAATTGTAATCAAATGAGACTCTTCTAATCCCTTAATTGAAATTATTTGTGGAATTTTTCCTACTGTTCCAATAAATCCACTATGAATTATTATAGCGCCTCGAACTCCTCTTATGTTTTTAGTCAGTTCCAGAGCTCTTTCTATAGATTTTTCGATATCTTTTCCTTTTACTTCATTGCATATTGCAGTCGAAGCAGCATCGCCCAAAGCAGCGTTTTCTGCCAATATTGTAACTGCATCTGCTTCACCGAATGTTAAAGCATGACTTAATGTTGCTGAACTTGTACAAATGCCAAGTGGCATTTCATCAGGCCTAATTTTTAGGCCAAATCTTCCAGAAATAGATGGAGAGCCCGAGATTATGCCGATATTTAGCTCAATACAAGAATTTGCTGAAATTTCGCCTCCATTTTCCACAACAGCAATTTTTGCACCTTCGTCAATCATAGCATCAACTGCTAGATCAGATATTGCACCAGCAACAGCCGCCATAGGCCCTACTCCAGCGAACTTAGCAGCAGATGTCATCCGCTTTATTATTTCCGGTGATTTTTGAGGCATATCTAGTGGGGTTAAAGATTGAAAAAAATTTGGATTCTTAAGTATATATTTGTCAAGTTCTGACCGGCTATATTTAATCGAATTTATAGCAGCATTTGCTGCTTTTTTTGAATCTGTTCTTATAAATGCTCTTGTCTCACCAATATTAATTCTAAAATCGCTGAAATTTTTTGGCATTAATTATTCGCCATAAAGCTTAATAGCTCTAGTAGGACATGCGTCTAGACATGAATCGCATTGAATGCATTTTTGCTCATCGAGACCTATCGAATAATCTTTTTCAAAGAAGATTGCATTTACAGGACATAATGTAATACAATGACCGCATTCAATGCACTTATCTTCGATTATCTCTATTATTTTTCCGACGATAACTTCTGCTCCTAGTTTCCTAAATGCTTTGATGATTTCATCAGCCTGATTATCTGGGACTTCTAATAGAACTCGTCCACCATCCTCACTAACTTGAGCCCTTAAGATATTTATCTGTGCTTTTTCTTGAAGAATTACCGAAGAAATAATAGGTTCGCTAACTCGCTCTGTACTAAATCTTAATTCTACTTTCATCTAAGTCCAATTCTCCCTAGCAAACTGCTAATTTTTTCACTTGTAATTATTCCTTTTAATTTATTGCTCCTGTCAACAACTGGCAATGCAGAGATATTATATTTTTCTAGTTTTGTTGCGCAAATATCAACAGATTCTTCCGGATAAACAGTAATAACATTTCTAGTCATGATCTCCTCGAGTCCCTTTTTTCCAGTTGCAATAGCTTTTGTTATGTCAAATGATGTGATTATCCCAAGCAGTTTATCATTGTCGTCAATAACTGCTATATGATTTACATTGTTGTCGATTATTTTTTTAGCCAAAACATCAATATTATCATTGAGATTACATGTTACAACATTTTCCATAATCTCGTTTACAAAAGGAATCCTACTTACAACCTTCATCGGTTTAACAATCGTATCTACTGGCAACCTATCTACAGGCGCTGTCAAAAAGAACTGTGTTTTTTCGATCCACTCTTTTAATATTTTTGCTATCTCTCTAGCCTTTTTTATACTTGAAAGAGGCGTTACAGAGACTTCTTTATTGTCTATTACTATCTTACCTGATTTTAATTCAGCATAATTAGTCTCTTTTAGTACAGGTCTATCCCTTCTTGCTATACCATAATCCAAAACATTTGTTTTTAAGTCTTCATCACTCACGCCTGTCTTCTTCGCTAAACCTTCATTAAGAATTGGAATGGGTATTCCTAGACCCACATACAGAGATGTCCCGTATCTTGTAAATGCAGCGCCTTTAAGAAATTCAGGCCTCATCTTTCCCAAATCTCCTTTAACCATTATTGTTCCAAATTTATTTGTTGGGCTATGCTGAGTACCTTCTCCTATGACATATCCTATACTGCCACCAAGGAATATTCTAGTTCCGATTCCTATTGTTTCATAGTTTGGATCTTTTGATAATGGGCTTAGAGACCCTGATCCTGAAAAGGTGGCATTTCCAAAATTAGGCAATAGTTTTCCCATATAAGTATAAATTATTTCATCTCTCCCATTTGTAGCGGTTGCATATCTCTGATAGGCATTTCTTGGATTGCATAAGATTGCCTGATTTAAATCTTGGAGAGTAATTATTGTCTTCAAATATTTTCTTGGATAACAATCAGTCCCGTAACCCGCAGCTTCTAATTCTATCTCTTTACCTGAGACCAGGTCCTCTAGAACATGACCCCCACCATATTCAAAAGGCTTTTCTGGATGCATTTTCGTAACCCCTAAATAACAATCGACAGCAGCATTTCCATGATATGTATTGACACCATTGAGAGTTAGATTTTCCATCTTAATTGGGGGATCTGAGTGTCCAAAATTTAAAAATGCGCCTGAGCTGCACATTGCTCCAAAAGTTCCGGTAGTTACTACATCTACATCTTTCGCAGCAATTGTCGAGCCTTTTTCTCTTACTAGCTCAACCATTTCTTCGGCTGTAACTACATTTACATCGCCTTTCCTGATTTTTTCATTTATTTCTTCAATAGTTCTGATATTTTCCAACTGTAAATTCCTCTTTTGCTGTAGCTTGTTATGTATCTTCCTAACATTAATATTTTTATGTCTTAAATATTCCAATAAGAATATTTATCCACTTTCTATTGAGAAAAACTCAAGTATTTTCAATTCATCTGTTAATTTAAATTAATTTGGGTTGGTCGGAAGATGAAAGTTTTCAATTATCGTTATGTGAAATCCGAAGATGCTGAGGGGGGAAGTGAAGGGACCAAAGTAAGATGGCTAATAACCAAAGATACCGGAGCAAATAATTTTGCAATGAGGTTGTTTGAGATCAAACCTGAAGGACATACCCCACTCCATGAACATCCTTGGGAGCATGAAGTATTTGTATTAGAGGGGGAAGGAATCATAATGACTCGAAATGGTGAAGTGAAATTCAAAAAAGGAGATGTAATATTCATCTCTCCAAACGAGAAACATCAATTTGTAAATAAAAGCAATAAAGGAACTAAATTTTTGTGTATTATTCCGTATATATAAAGATAATTTAAATGGCTAAAGATACTTCTATCGAAAGAGTATTTAGTTAAAAAAATTCACATTTTAAAGCAAGCGCGAGCGAATTTTTAAAATAACTTCCAAT
>JAOZGV010000049.1 GCA_026015225.1 Candidatus Bathyarchaeota archaeon | reverse complement strand
GGTTGAGGAGAGTCCTTTTAGATTTGCAGGATCATCACTTGGACCAACGATTACAAAGAAGTTATATGCAATAACCTTTCGATTGACGCCATATCCATCATCCATGAACTTCAATTCACGTACAGGATCATGGACCAAGATCATATCGGCATCCCCCCTCATCGCAGTCTGAATGGCCAAACCTGTTCCTTGGGATATAAATGAGACATTAATGGAGGGATATTCTTTTTCGAATTCTATCTTAAGCACATCGAGGGCTCCAGTTTCGTAGAGACTTGTTGTGGTCGAGACAATTAGATGTTGTTTCTGTGATGATTGCATACTGGAATAAGCGTAAGATGCCGCTCCTAAAACAATGATTATTAAAGTCACAATCGCTGCTAATTTGTATGAACTAATTCTTTTTGGTTGCTTTGTCATATCGTTCAACCTTCGTTATATTCATTGGGATATATCGTACTCTCGAAATATATATATAAACTTAACGGGGTAGAATAATATGATTTCAATTGGCCCTCAAACGCAAGACGATTGTACCCTCCTTTAAACTGTGGCTAGAGACAAACAGAATGCATGTTCTCGGAAAGGGCGGCGTATCTATCCTCAAGGCTATTAAAACGCATGGTTCGATAACAGAAGCAGCAAAACATGCAGGGGTATCTTACAAGTATGCGTGGGATCGCGTTTCAGATATGGAAAAAGCATTCGGAGAACCATTCTTGAAGACGAGGAGAGGTGGGAAGATGGGAGGGGGTGGAGCCGAGTTAACCGATACAGCTCAGACACTGATAAAAGATTATGATAGAATTGAAAAGTATCTTGAAAGAGTCCTTAAGGATAATGAGTATTGGGAGATGATAGGTTTGAAAATTAGTGCAAGAAATCGCCTAAAAGGTATCGTTGATAATGTCGAGAAAGGTCCTGTGACTTCGAAAGTGAAAATTAGAATTGAGACACCTGTAACTATAACCGCAGTAATCACAAAAGAGGCTGTAGAAGACCTTGATATAAAACCTGGAGAGAAGGTTGAGGCAGTGATCAAATCTACAGAGGTTATGGTTGCAAAGGAATAGTATATATTTTTGAGATGTTCTAAAATAGCTAAATAATTCTCTCTATATTAATTCTCTATCTCAATTTTCTAGAAATTTTTTTCTATAGTTCAACCAAGGATTGAAGGGATGGATATAGTTAATGTGCGCTATTGTTTTTGGTACTGATGGATGGAGAGCTCTAATCAACGAAGAATTCAATTTAGGCAATGTTAAGATAGTCTCACAAGCCATAGCAGATTACATTATTGCTCATAATTTGGAAGGAAAAGGAGTAGTGGTAGGATACGATACTCGTAAGAGTTCGCTTAATTACGCTGAAGGAGTATGCAACGTTTTAATAGGGAATAATATTCTCACCTATCTTACAAAGAGAGATGTACCGACTCCAGTGACTGCATTCGAAGTATACAATAGAAATTCAGGTGGTGCCATTATGATCACAGCATCCCATAACCCGCCCGAATATAATGGAATCAAGTACATTCCTGAATATGCAGGGCCAGCTACAAATGAGATTACCGATGAGATAACTGAAAATATTAAAGTCGTGAAGACAAAAAGAATTAATGAATCCACAATTCAAGATGGAATGCAAAGACAACTTATCAAAATGACCGACCCTAGAATTCCATATATAGAATTCGTAGAAAGACAAATTAATTTAGAATCTATGAAAGGGGCTAAATTACTAATTATTTACGATCCTATGTACGGAACTGGCAGAGGCTACTTGGATAAGATATTACGTGATGCTGGTTGTGAGGTATCCGTGATTCATAACAAAGTCGATCCAAATTTTGGGGGCCATCGCCCCGAACCCATTCCAAAGTTCCTTACCGAATTACAAGAAGAATTAGATAGAACTGATGCAGATCTAGGTTTAGCAACTGATGGTGATGCAGACCGTCTAGGTGTTCTTGATAGCGATGGAACTTACTATGCAGCGAACCAGTTACTTCCAATGCTTTTCGACCATATAATAAAGAGCATGAAACGAGGTGGAGTTGTTCGTACTGTAGCGACGACTCACATGGTGGATAGAATCGCGGAGAAATACGGATTACCTCATTATGAAGTCCCAGTTGGCTTCAAATATGTTGGAAAATATCTTCGAGAAGAGGATATTGTCATAGGGGCTGAGGAGAGTGGAGGTTTCGGTTTTGCGAACCATATACCAGAGAAGGATGGGATCTTAACCTGTGCAAAGGTAGCAGAGATGGTGGCTAATTCCGGAATAACCCTATCTCAGCTTTTTTATAGATTGCAATCTGAGTATGGATTCTATATCAGCGGTAGAGTAGAAGAAACCATTCCCGCAAGTCTGAGAGCCACTATAATGGAGAAATTGTCTTCTAACATTCCTGAGAATTTAGGAAGCGTTAAAGTTAAAGAAATTAATAGAATGGATGGTCTGAAATTGATCTTGCAAGATGGTGGTTGGTTGCTCATAAGGCCATCAGGCACAGAACCTCTATTAAGAATCTATGGAGAAGCGAGCAACAAAGAAAGATTAAAAGAGATATTAGAAGAAGGAAAAGGACTGGCCAGTAAAGCTATTATATAAAATACTCAAGAAAATTGAGAATACATAATTAGGACTCACACTTGGAGTAACTGGAGTAAAAGAGTTGAGACTTGGAGTACATATTTCAATTGCTGGTTCAATTGATCTATCTGTCGATCGAGCACTTGAGAAGAACTGTAACACATTCCAGATTTTTACTCGAAATCCTCGTGGTTGGTCTCATAAAAATCTTAGTGTTGATGAGATTAAGAGATTCAAAGAGAAAGTGGTTGAGTCAAATATAAGCCCGATATTTTCTCATATGCCGTACTTACCGAATCTTGCATCACCGAAAGAGGATGTGTATTCCAATTCAAAACGAGTTTTAAAGATAGAATTGAGTCGGTGTAGATCGTTAGAGATACCTTACTTGGTTACACATCTTGGAAGCCACCTAGGAAGGGGAAAGATTTTTGGTTTTAATAGAGTGATTTCCGCTATAAATGAAGCCCTTAGAGAGGTAGATAGCAATACGGTACTGCTTCTAGAGAATACAGCCGGCTCAAAGAACAGTATGGGAACTAACTTTGATGATATTGCCCATTTATTGAACGAGATTAAGGAAAATGACAGAGTTGGAGTATGTTTTGATACGTGTCATGCCTATGCTGCGGGCTATGATCTGAAAACAAATAGCGCAATAGAAAGGACTTTGCAGATCTTTGACAAGGAAATAGGACTAGAAAGAATTAAGGTAATTCATTTGAATGACTCAAAGAGAGGTTTAAGTTCAAAGATGGATAGACACGAACATATTGGCATGGGTATGATAGGCAAGTCCGGTTTCAACGCCATTCTATCAAATTCTATGATTAGAAGGTTACCTCTAATCCTTGAGACGCCCATAGATTCGCGCAGAGATGACTTAGGTAACTTGAAAGTTGTAAGATCTCTGGCAGGCTCTTCAGGTTGATTTCCCTTTACTTTCAATAAAATCGCATATTTTTCTATGGAGGCGGTTTCGTACTTTTCTGAAATACTTCTTTGACATTTTGTAAGGATCCTCAGTATCCCAAACAATTATGTCTTCCTTTTTATCTACTGGAATATTGAACAACCTATTGATTATTGATTCATCTAGCAATACTATTTTATCTGCCCATCTGATCAATTCATTTGAGAGTAGTTTAGGAGCGTGATCGCTTACATCCAATCCCATTTCATCCATAACTTCGACTGTTTCTTTAATAATATGTGTGTATGGACTCGTACCAGCACTTCGTGCTTCATCGTTATTTTTTCGATTTGAGGATTCGTAATTAAATAGCGCTTCTGCCATTGGGCTTCTACAGGTATTGCCTATACAGACGAATAACACTTTCATTGATAAACACCGAACAGTGTCGCCACTAATTCTAATTTAAAAGATAAACATTCCTAACTAGGTTATATTTACAAGTTTTTGAATCAATTTGAAATTATCTTCAATGTATATAGCTTGCATAGGAAGAGTCGAATTCTTTTATTATTTCAGGTGATCGCTCAATGTGTTTAAATTGAAATTTTGAATTTTCAAAAATTTTCGGCATTCCATCCAATGCCATCTTCGTTGCTAAATGATCTTCTCCAAAGAGTTCATTCGATATATCATATACCAATCTTCTAGTCAGTCGCTCATCTATGCAGCCCAAACTGTGAAGGTACTCGTGAAGAAGAATTATAAATACATATGAATTCTCCTCAACTTTTGTTTTCGCACCCTTTTTTACGGCTTCAAACAAACGACGGTTCATAACAATTGCGTTTGAACCGAGACCATGAAATCCACCTACCTTCAAAGGGAGATCAGCCAATATCAGCATTAAGCCAGCCCTCTCTCTATTTAGAATTTTCTTAACTGTTCTCTTTATGAAATCAAAAATTTCTTTGAAATTATTTAGATCCTCTAAATTCTGTTTAAAATCTGAAAGATCTTTTTCCTTATGTGAAAAGCCGTCTATTGATGAAGTATCATTATCATTTGATGGGGCAATAGTTGGAGAGTTAAAATCCATTAATTCTAAAAGTTTTAAGGTGGAGAAAGACATAAGAAGATACCTTCAAGTAATTACTTAACAGTAATATATAAAGTTACTTATTGGTAAGTCTATTAAAAAAATGTGGTTTATTTCTGAACTCATATACTATGATATGTTTAGTAACTTGGACCATTATAAGTTCAGACTAAAGACAGAGGGCAATTAAAGTTTTGAAAGGCTTAAAGAGGTTAATCTTATTAATTAATGGCTGTTAAAAAGTCTAATCTAGGACTTAGAGGCGTAAAATCAAAAAGCTCTGTAGATCTTAATAATGTAGAATAAACTACTAGAGAGTGGTAAATATGGACGATGAGAAGATTTGTGAGAATTGTGCCTTTTTTAGATTTCGAAAAGGCGTTCCAAATTGTTCCTTGATAAAACAAAGGGTTAAAAAGGATTATTATTGTGGAAAGTTTAAACCTAAATGACTGGATTATGAATAATTCTAATCAAATGAATAGAAGTTAACTTGCTTCTGCCACGAGATCAATTACTCGACTAACTTCCTCACTTAATGCTTTGGGCAGACCCATAATTCCCACGTCCATGAATCCACGAATTATCATGGAGATTGCTTGATCTCTTGGAATTTTTCTTGACATCAGATACATTATCTCTTTTTCAGAGATCTTACCGACCGCTGCCTCATGGGTTATCTCGCAACCTCTTCTTCTAGCAATGAGCTCGGGGATAGAATATATTAACGAATTTTCGTCCACAATCAGACCCCTGCATTCCAGATGTCCTTTACTATCGGAATTATTACCTTCTATCATGCCCCTTACAATTAAATTCGCTCCTTTCTTAGCGATAGCTCGGGTAATTAGCTCTGCCTTACTACCCTTACCATTAAGAACTGCTCGCGATCCAACATCCAGATTAGTATCTTCACAACCATAAAGGATGCTATTAAGACTGGCTTTTGAATTCATTCCATTGCAGAAAGCCACAGGATACATCTGAACGTCTCTGACAGGTTCCAGACATATATAATTTGATACAAATTTCCCATTATCTTCAACCTGGGCCGCACTTCTTGGCCTTACATGTGTTTCTTTGCTCCAATTGTGGATCATAGTGAAATTTAGGCTTGCTCCTTTCTTTACATATATTTCTGATATGCCTAAATGAGATCCTCTTCCAGCCTCTAAATGTTGCGTACAACTAGTTATTATATGAGATTTTGAGCCCTCTTCTGCTATGATTATATTGTGAACTCTCTGCTCCAAATTCTTCTGCGTTATCATAAGGCAAGACTGTATTGGAAATATTATCTCTGCATTAGGCAGAATTCTCATAAAATAACCGCCGCTGAAATCCCCAGATACCTTCTTAGTAAATTCATCTTTATTTCTATCGACCAATTTCCACCTGTAATCCTCAAGCCATGGATATTTCTTGAGAGCAATCTTGGTATCAATTAATTCGATCTTTCCCTTCAAAAGTTCATTTGCCTTGCTATATATGGTAGACTGGTCTACATGAAGTAGAGTGCCTGAGCGATTTTCTTCAGTTAAATCTAATCCTGCCCTAAGTGCTTCTTGGAGTATCTGGTGAGGGAGACTTTTTAGATCATTCTTTTTTTCCAATCTCCCATCCCTCTGATGTCCTTTTGGGACAATTTAGGCATTTTTGATAACCCCATTTTTTTATGCTTGTAAATACTTCCCTTGGATTCTCAAAGCAATGAGTGTTACCTTCAAGTAGGACGCAAGCATAATTTGATTTAATATATTCTAAGATGTCTCCCTTGTGCGTAATTATCAATGCTGAACAACCATTTTCTTCAATATGTTTCTGAATTTCACTACTAATTATTCTTAAACTTTCAATATCTACACCAGAATCTGGTTCGTCTAGGAGAAGAAGTTTGGGATTAAGAAATATCATCTGAAGGACCTCTGCTCTTTTCCTTTCTCCACCTGAGAAACCTACATTTATCTCCCTGTTCAGAAAATTAGAGAGTTTGAAAGCTTCAATATGTTTTCTCTCTTCTTGACTAAAGTCTTCTTTAGATTCCTTGCCTAGACATATCTTCAATAGAACAGATAATTTTATGCCAGTAATTTCAGGTGGTATTTGGAATCCTAACGATATTCCAAGTTTTGATCGCTCGTATACATCTTTATTTGTTATATCTTCTCCAAGAAACTTGATTTTTCCAGATACCAATTCATACTGAGGTAATCCCATTATCGTA
>JAOZGV010000048.1 GCA_026015225.1 Candidatus Bathyarchaeota archaeon | reverse complement strand
GTGGAGAGTAGCTTCCACAGTATGGACATGTACATTCATACAATTTCAAATCAACCTCGACTGATTATTTCTTAACAGATTAGCAAATTTAAGCTTTAGGTAATTTAATATCCAATTGAGTTTTGAGGAGTTTTTTTCTGAATAATGGCCTATAACATGGACTATAGATTATTAGACCTCCAGTTCCTTCGTAGTCTATTCTCCTTATCACAGGTTCCATCATTATACCTTTTTTTAGATCTTCGAGTTTGCAATCTACTAATAGAACTTTTCCCGTTTTAATGAGCTCATAATTATGTACCCATCGTTTCGTAATTGGTAATTTTTCAAAATCTTTTAATTTAGCTAATTTTGGAAATTTAATCTCTTTTAGGGAACTTGGACAATCGTGCTGAAGACATTTTTCTCTAACAGGTAAATATATTCTATTACAACCCGTGCATATATGAACGGAGACATATTCTTTGCTTTGTGGAATCAATTCCCCAATTATTCTAGGAAAGACTAGTCTTTTCTTTTCTCTCTTCATCCTTTCTGAATAGTATTTAGTATAGGTTTGAAAATCTATCTCCCTTTTTCTATCCAAGTAATCTTGTACTGAAGGGACAGTTTTTATTCTTTCATTCTTAATTTCATCCTCTAAGTGCAACCACGTTGCCATTGTAGCTGCCCCTGAACCATATGATACTGCGAGAACGTTCTCTCCTGGTTTAGCTTGATCAAGGATTGATGCTATTGCAATCATAGTCGAAGCAGCATAAGTATTCCCGGTATCAATCACTTTTAACCATGGCTTAACTTTCTTTTCTATATCATCATAAGTTAATCTCAGCCTATCCGTAAAAGAAGGATTATGCTTAATTTCAATTTTTGACTCTGTCAATAATTTACACACTTTTAGAGGCATGTAACCTGAGGGCTGATGGAATGTAATGTAGTCAAAATCCTTAATTTTGATATCAGGGTGTTTCTTAAGCAACTCCTCCATAGCTCCAACAACATGAGATTTATAGCAATCAACAGTGGACCTGCCAAAATGATTTGGTACAAGCTCCTCATCCCTTCTCCAGAAATCTAGATAGAGACTTGAGCAAGGAGCCATATCAATTATTGTTGCAACTAAATTCTCTTTTCCGAGTAAAAAAGCACTTGCGCCGGCACCACAAGAATATTCAAGAGCATCGCCTTTTGGAGCTTGCGATATATCAGCACCAATAGCTAATCCATATTCTATCATATTAGCTTCGATTTGCGCTTTTACAAAGTTTACACTCTGCATCCCTGCGTTGCATGCTCCCTCTACATCAGCCACAAAAACATTAGTTCCAATTCCAACAAATGAAGCAACATGCCTTGCAGATAGGCCTACTGCGTAAGGTTTTGACTCTGTACCAGCAACAACTGATCCAATTTTTCTAGGATCTATCTGAGCCATTCCTATCGCATTCTCTGCAGCCTCAGTCGAGAGAGTTGTTGTATCTTCCGTGAAGCCTGGGATTGATTTATATTTAAGTTTCAATCCTTTGCTTAGTTTCTGAAGAAAATCGTCCAAATCTTTTCTTTTTGATTCCCTTTTTCTAGCGATCAACTCAGTCTTCATTCTTTCTAGTGGTATATATGATCCATAACCGATTATCCCAACTTTAGAGTTCTTCATTGTCCATTACACTTTTTTTCGAAATAAAGATAATCATGAGCTACTTTAATGATAAGAATCTCATAATCTTATCATCGAATATTTAGGGTTTACGATTTAAATTTTTTTGTTAACATCCGATCCCATTAGTAATTAATTTTAATTATATTAATTGATATTTTTATCAAATTACTCGGATATATTTTTAAGTTTATATAATTAAGAAAATGAAATAGCATTTTATTATGATGAGAAGCGAAGATGAAGAGTAAAAATAATAAGTTTGCAATTAGGACAACTGATCTTAAAAAGATCTATCTTACTGGTTTAGTTAAAGTATATGCTCTGAATGGCATAAACATTGAAGTAAAAAGCGGGGATATAATTTCAGTAGTAGGACCATCCGGTAGTGGTAAATCTACTTTACTTAATATGATAAGTGCATTAGATAGACCGACCAGTGGGAAAATTTTGATAGATGGAGTTGATATAACTCGTCTTAATGATAAGACGTTGTCAAAGTTCCGGAATAGAAGAATTGGATTCATTTTTCAATCTTATAACCTGATCAATAGGTCAAGCGTGAAGAAAAACATCGAGTTGCCAGCGATAGTTGCGGGCATGCCTAAAAAAATGAGAGGAAAACGAGTAAGTGACCTTTTAGAATTAGTAGGATTAAAGGGGTTAGAGAATCGAAAACCAACAACGCTCAGCGGCGGTCAACAACAGCGTGTAGCCATAGCAAGAGCCCTGATCAATGAACCGGCATTTATCTTAGCAGATGAACCAACTGGAAATCTTGACTCAAAAACAGGCAATGAAATAACAGATTTATTATGCGAGATAAATCATAAAAAAGGAGCCACTATTGTGGCAGTAACCCATGATCTTGAATTTGCTGACAAGACTAGGAGGATATTCCATCTCAGAGACGGTTTGATCGAAAAAGAGACTGAAGGTTTCTCTTATAATGAAGCATGCAAAAGAGCTTAATAATGCTTAGAAAAATTAAAAGAATCTAAATTCTACTATCGAATGAGGAAATATTCTGTTGAATGTCTCTGAAGTAATTCGGTTGGGATTTGGAGCTCTAAAAGAAAGAAGGACCAGAACTATACTAACAATTCTCATGGTAATGATAGGCGTATCTCTTATCACGAGTCTAGATGGACTTGGAGCTGGATTCGATAATTACATAGAAGAACAATTGAATACCTTGGGAGCTAATGTATTGATAATTTCATCCTCAGAAGGAGGCGGCGGTGGAGGATTTGGTCCTCCAGTTCAAGGACCAGAAACTAAATTAACTTCACAGACAGTCAGAACCATAGATCGAGTATTGGGTATAGAAAATACAGTTCCATTTTATAGAGGCGCAGTAACTATTAAATCTGGAAGTGAAGAGAAAACCATTTCTGTTACTGGCACAGATCAGAGTAAGTTAAAATATATTACCCCAAAAATTAGTCTCGAATCTGGATCTTTTGTTTCTGAAACCGATAATACAGGAATCGTACTTGGTTATAATGTTGCATATCCAGCTGATCTCGACAGACCTTTTGCAAAAAGAGGTCAAATAGTATCACTCATTTCCTTCGAAGTTGAAGAGACAGGAGGAGGAAGACAGACAGTTAAAGAGAAGAAAAAAAGTTTTCGAGTTCAAGGTATTCTTGAAGAACTCGGTAACTCTCAGGTGGATAATACAGCATATATTTCTACTTCTGCAGCTAATTCATTACTGAACAAGAATAATATTTATGATGGAATCTATGGCATTACAAGAGATGCGGATGAAAATGAAGAGATTGAAGAGCGAATAAGAAAGATTTACGGAAAAAATATAGGCATTATATCTCCTAAATCACTTATTGAATTGATACAAGAGATAGTTGGAACTTTTACAGCATTTCTAACCACGGTAGCTACAGTTTCTATGTTTGTTGCCGCAGTTGGAATAATCACAACTTTGTATACATCGGTATTGGAAAGAACCCGTGAGATAGGATTGTTAAAAGCTTTAGGATATGGCAACAGAACTATCCTTTTCATGTTTCTTACTGAATCAATGACCATTGGCATTTTAGGAGGAATTTTAGGAATTTTAACAGGAGTAATTGGTGCGGTATTGCTTGGAAGATTTGTTCTTTCTTCTTTTGGGGGTTCTGGTGCTAGTGCATTAAATCCAGTATTCTTACCTATTGAATTAATAGAAGTATTTATTTTAGCATTGAGTTTAAGTATAATTGCTGGATTATACCCAGCTTGGCGAGCTTCAAAATTAAGTCCAATAAATGCTTTAAGAAAGGAATGAAAAAACATTGAAGAGGATTCAAAAATGAAATTACTCAAATTATTTTTTATGATTTTTCTAGTATCAATCCCAATTTTTGTAAATTTCGATTATCGTGCATTAGGACAGGCTAGAAATCTCGATATTGAGGCAAATCCGACTACACTAGAATCGGGTTTCAACACAACTGTCATTGTAAATATTATCAATAATTTTGAGCCAATTTATGACGTAGATATCAGCATAAGTTTTCCTCAATCACAAATAACATTGACTTCTCCAGTAGTCATAGGCATTAGTAATTGGAAATTTGAAAAAATAAAGGAAAGCGAAGACATAACAATTAAACCTCTAATCTTTGTTCCGAAAGATGCTGCAGGCAGCGGATATGTTGCCAGTGTTATGATCGCCTACAAACGTCTTGGTTACATCTCGCCATATTCCGAGAACCATTATGTAGGTTTCTATGCAAAAGGTGAAGTGGATATGGTAGCTTACGAATTTACTATTGAAGAGGAACAAGTAGTAGCTGGATCCTCTTTATCGATTACCGCAAGCCTTCTAAATAAAGGAACTATAACAGCTAGATTTACAAACGTTACTTTATTACCACACCCAATATTGACGTTAAAACCTGAAAGTTACAGCTATTTAGGTGATGTTGATCCAAATTCACCTTCGCCTTTTACACTTGAAGCAATTGTCAAAAATGATACACAAGAAGGCATGTATAAAATGATGATATTAACTGAATATGAGGATGAGGAAAGAAGGTCACATACATTTGAGAACGAAGTTGACATCTATGTTGTTATTCCAACCGTAGAAACTGGACCACAGAGCTTACAAGATAAAGCGATTGAAATAATTAAAAACAATTTATTGTATATTATAATCGGTTTAGCAATAATCATCATAATTGCAATAATTATCAAAAGACGTACTTCTAAATCTGAATTTGGAAATGAGGAATTTCAATCCTAGATCCTCTCCCTGTGATTTCCTATGTTTTAGGAGGGGGTTATTTCTTTGAAAGGTTTAAAAAAAGCATTAATCTTTCTTTTCATACTCCTCCTAATTTTAACGCAACCACCTATAAGCTATGCCTTGGATTCGGTAGATGTTTCACCTGGGAAATATGATTATAAACTTGGAAAGGACTTTCCAACTGAAGATAGCGTCAAATTTCATTATCCCAACAGCACAATTTTAACAAACTCAACTGGGGAACTTTTGATTAATGTAACACTAACGACTTACAACTATACAGGCGGCGATTATCCGGATAGTATAATAAAATCAATCTCAATTCATATTCCTCCCGAGTTTACAATAAATAATGGATTAGAATCGGTATGGACAAGCTTCACAAACGACTATTCAAGTATATCCTGGAGTACGGCGCTCTCTAATGATCCTATTGCACCAAATTGGTCGATATTAAGTATATTAAACCTCAATATAACAAAATCTCAAGATCAGGTAGATGTCAAGAATAGAATATTTCTAGAGAACAATACTCAATATATTAGAATCTTTAATGTAACATCGCCTAGCATTGCTGGAAGATACTTTCTCAAGGTCTTTGTTGTAATAAATGGCTTGACATATTCTATTGGAGCAACAAACTTTCCAACAATAGTTGTGAAAGCTGATTTGAATCCAGCTTATGCTTCTGGAATCATAAGGCACGGAGATCCCCTCAAACCGAATCTCTATGGAAAGCCTCTGGACAATACAGTCCATTCGGACGGTACCATATTATTACCAGATGGTTATGGCGGTAAGATATTGGCTGAAGGATTGACTTCAAAGGGAAGGCGAGTTTACGCTCAAGCTTATTTTAATGCTTCAGCAGAAGGAAGATATACTCTTTACGGTATTGCACCAGCTACCTACAATGTTACGGTTCAGGCTGCAGGATATCCTCCGAAGAGATTCCTTGAAGCATTTAGTGTGGTTAAAAGTCAATCATTAGAAGGTATTGATTTTTATTTAAATGAGGGTTCAAATATTTCTGGAACCGTATTTTCCAAACATGTGCATGAGAAAATTCCTTGGGGCCATGTCTACGATATTTGGTACGGCGTACCAACGATGAAAACTATAAGAATTGATGTTACAGACCTAAATGAGATTATCATTGCGAGTTCACCTTTGAAGCTATACAATGATAAAATCCTTGATTTTCGTCCTCAAGACAAACTTGACCCTTCAAAAACCGATTATGATTTTTTTTTAAAAAGAGAAGTGGCTTTCGATGGACACATTCCCCAAGATTATGCGAACTATACTTCAGGAATACCTTCTGGAGATTATTACGTGAAAGCACATGCAACGGACTACGTCCAATTAGACTCTACTGTGATACACGTAACAAATAATACAAGAAAAATAAAAACGGATATCGATCTTCAAAGAACTAATTACTTCGAGATAAAAGTCCATTTCAAAAATGCACCAGGAAATACAAAACCTATGCCTACGCCTATTGGGGGATTTTTATACCTCGAAGTTTTAGATGCGACTGGAGCGGTTGTAGGATTTAATAGTTCCTATGTTCCACAAGGATCAAGTAATTTTACTATGCAAGTCAGGGGCATTGATATCTGGAATAGAATGGTGTTTAATCAGACTAAAAGAATAGCTTGGATCTTTTCTCATGATCGTGGATTGTTACCCGGCACATATACAATTAATGCTCTATATATGAATCAGACCACTGATTTTATAGCATTAAATGCCCTTATATTGAGTTCCCCTGAATTAAGACTGGTATTTCCAACAACTACGGGCCCTCTTGTATCTACTTTCTCTACAGAAACTTTGGAGTTGACGAATAGACAGACTCCCTTATATTTTCAACTTTCTATGATCAAGGGTTCAATCGGACCCTTTTGTAATAGTGCTACGTCACTAAGTTTCGATTTAATCCGTGGCGGGGGATTCAATATTACTCTTTATTCTGTTAATTGGCAAAGGCCTGCAACGAATGTAGGATGGGCTCATCCAGGCTCACGAATTCAAATAGATATCCAGACTTTTAATGGAGAACTTATTGATACAATCTATGCTACGCAGCCACCTGTAGGTAGTAGTTTGTCGATTTCAACTCTTGGTGAAATCAATTGGGAAGATGGTTTTCGTCTTTTTGGAAGAGGACTGGGTTTGAGCTCTGGAGAATATATTTTAAAAATCTATACTCCTGGATATATTGAAGATGAAATAATCTCTCCGATAACTATTGAGATTTCTCTAGGGACTATTAGCGATCTGCCAATAAATATGATAAGAGGTGCGAGAATTAACTTAACTGTAGTATTTAGAACGGAAAATTTGTTTGAGCCCATTGATAACAAATTATGTTATGCTCGCCCAATTCACAATATAGATGCTACACCAGTGAGAATTGAGGTATTTGATGATTTCGGAGAGTTCGTGGCTGCTGATACAACCTATGTAAAAAGAGGCAGTAGCAATGTAGAAGTCTTTTTAGATGGATTCAATCAATATTATGGGAATCCACGACTAATTTGGACTAATTTCTATGATACAACTGATGGTAACAGACAGTTTGATTCTGGTTTGGATAATGGGATTTATCAAATTAGAATAAGTATACCTGGTTATTATCAATATGAGACATTACAAACAATAATCTATTCCGGTGAAATTAAAACCAAACCCACAATATCTATAGATACAAGCATCGAAAGACTAGCATATTTATCGGGTACTGTAGATTGGATTAATTGGATTGGAATAATATATCCAATGTCTTGGGCAACCATAACTGCCTATCACACTAATGGGACAGAAGAAATTCATACTTTTTCATTAGATGGATCCTATCAAATGTGGCTTGTTCCAGGAAAATATGATTTCGGATTATATCATCCAGGATTTGAAATTCAGATAATTGATTATGGATTATTTGTTACGTGGGGATCATGCGCATTCATTAGATTTGTACTGCATGAAAATTGGCCGCCTGAGACAATTCCAGAATTTTCTGCTGCTTCGTTGAATATACTTCTAGTACTATCTATACTATTATCATTCTCTATCATACGCCTATTGAAAGGCAGGTCTAATATATCACAACTAAATTAGAGCGTCCTTTAATGCATTCCAGCATTTACAATTTGCATCAGATGGTATTTCAGGTATTACAGCTGAAAATAATGTTTTTGCTTTGTCAACATTCTTCTTCATTGTTGAGATTATTTCATCAACGCTAACGGGTTTTTCAGCCCATACGTCATAATCAGTCACTAATGCTATTGAGCTATAACAAATCTCCGCTTCTCTTGCTAAGACACACTCTGGAAATACAGTCATGCCAACGACGTCAGCTTCCCATCTTCTAAAAAGCCTACTTTCTGCTCTTGTTGAGAATCTTGGGCCTTCAATACAAACATAATTCCCTCCTTCAAATAATTTTATGCCTAAATCTTTACCTTTGTTAATTAAGAGATTTCCGAGTTCTGGACAAAAGGGATCAGCAGCCGATATGTGACATATTTGCCCTCCATCAAAAAAAGTACTAGATCTACTTTTTGTTCTATCTATAAATTGATCAATTACCAAGATGTCACCAGGGGAGTGTTTTTCTTGAAGTGAACCACAAGCATTCGATGATAGGATTCGCTTTACGCCCAATTCCTTAAGTGCCCAAATGTTTGCTCTAAAATTTATTTTGTGAGGGGGAATTTGATGTCCTTTTGCATGTCTTGGTAAAAAAGCCACCATCTTTCCATAATATTTGCCGATGGTGATCATATCGCTTGTTCTTCCGAATGGTGTATAAACTTTGATCTCTTCAGCGTTTTCAAGCATTTCTTGCTCATAAAGACCTGAGCCTCCTATAATTGCGATTTCTGCCTTTTTTCCTGCTACCATACCATAAATCTCCTAGTAGAAAAAATAAATATATTGCATTGATTAATTTGATTTTCGATAATTCCAGAAGTGTGATATGTGTGGCAAAGGATTATTTTGAGTGCGAATTAATGAATTGGGATTACTTCTATGAACTATCAAAAATAGTTGCGCAAAAGATGATTAAATCGGGATATCTGCCGGACATTGTAATTGGCGTAGCAAGAGGCGGTTGGGTTTTTGCAAGGATGCTCTGTGATTTCCAAGGAATAAAAGATCTTCTTAGTTTGAAAGTAGAACATTGGGGCATTACTGCTTCGCCTGATGGAGAGGCAAAATTGAAATTCCCTTTAACAGTTGATTTGAGTAATAAAAGATGTCTTGTCGTGGATGATATTACAGATACAGGTAAAAGCATGATAAAAGCTGCCGAGCATATAAAAAATTTAAATCCATCTGATATACGCACAGCAACCCTGATGCATATTAGAGATTCAAAATTTGTCCCAGATTATTTTGCTAAAGAGATAGATTGGAAATGGGTCATATTCCCATGGAATTTTTTTGAGGATCTCTGTAACATTATTCCAAAAGCTGCACAATATGTAAATGGCGATTTAGATGTAAATTCTACTAGAAAGAATTTAAAGAAAAATTTTAAAATAGATTTGAAAGAAGATGTGATTAAAGAAGTATTCTTGGAATATCAAAGACGAAAGAATCTAAAATAATAATTTAACTGAATGTCATAAGACTAATAAAAATCACTCCTGGAAATTTGGGCGGCACATCGCTTGTGTAATTATTAATGATTTATATTGATTTTTTACTGCGCCATATTGCAAAAATCAAGACTATCAACAGAATCGAAGCTATTGGAATTGAGAGAGATATATCATGTCTTAGTTTAACAATCATTGTAATAAAAAGTAGTGAAATTAGATTTATCACTTTAATCATAGGATTTAATGCAGGTCCAGATGTATCTTTTAATGGATCGCCTACCGTATCACCTATCACAGCGGCTTTATGAGTTTCAGATCCTTTGCCGCCATAAAAACCATCCTCAATTTTTTTCTTAGCGTTATCCAAAGCGCCTCCAGAATTTGCCATGAATACCGCTAACAGTTGTCCTGTCACTATTATTCCAACCAAGAATCCTCCTAAAGCGGCTTCACCCAACAACAATCCCACAATGACGGGAGCAAGGATAGCTAATAGAGCTAGATTTACTAACTCTTTTTGAGCCGACTCTGTACATATTCTAATAACTTTTGAATAATCAGGAAGTATTTTTCCTTCTATTATCCCAGGAATTTTAAATTGTTTTCTGACTTCTTCAATAATCTTAGATGCCCCTCGTTCAACAGCCCTAATTGAAAAAGAGCTGAATAGAAATGGTATTGATCCACCTACAAGCAGACCAACAAAAACCAATGGTTCGACAATATTCAAGCCTATTTTCTCTAGTCCTATAGTCTCAGCATATGCACCAAATAATGAAACGGCTGCAAGAACTGCAGATGCGATTGCAATTGCTTTTGTAACTGCTTTACTAGTATTGCCAGATGCATCTAGATCTGCTAAAATTTTTCTAGGCTTTCCTTCTAAACCTGCCATTTCTCCTATTCCATTTGCATTATCCACTATCGGACCAAAAGTATCCATCGAAACATTGTTACCTGTATGTGTTAGCATACCAATGCTTGCCAATGCTATACCGTACATTACAAAAGTAATACCAGCTCCACTAAAGATTAAAGCAGAAACAACTATTGAAGAAGCAATTACTAAAGTTGTCCAAACTGTACTTTCGAAACCAAGAGCAATACCCGATAACAATCCTGTGGCAGCACCGGAGCTAGCGGATTTAGAGACATGGTCAACTGGTCCCTTATAAGGACTTGTAAAATGATCTGCTAATTTATTGAAACTTATAGCGAGAACTAAGCCAGCAACAGTAGCAAAAAATACTCTCATATCGTTAACATAATACATTGAGAGAAAAAACAAACACACCCCAGAAATTAAGCTAGATACATCATAAGAGAGATCCATAGCTCTAAAGGCATCTCCTTTTGTAACCCTTTCAGGCCAGAGAGTTACGGCATATGTCCCAACTATAGTACTAAGTACACCTATACCTCTAGCTAAAAGAGGGAATATAATCCATTTAAATTCGAAAGGTTTTATTGCCAGCCCTAGGATTATCGCTGATACCATAGTAACCTCATAGGATTCAAAAATATCGGCTGCCATTCCTGCGCAATCCCCAACATTGTCTCCTACTAAATCTGCAACAACTGCGGCATTTCTAGGGTCATCTTCTGGAACACTCTTTTCAACTTTGCCCACTAAGTCCGCTCCTACATCAGCAGCTTTGGTGTACACTCCACCACCCACTCTCATAAATAATGCCAATAGAGTTCCACCGAATCCAAATCCGAGAAGGATCTCAGGCGAGTCTTTCAGATAGATGATAAATATTAGCGTACCACCTAATAGACCAAGGCCATCTGTCAGCATGCCAGTTATAGTACCTGATCTATATGCTATTTTTAACGCATCTTTGAAACTTCTTCGAGATGCCTGCATAACTCTAATATTTCCTTGAACTGCCATATTCATACCTAAATAACCAACCATTGCAGAAAAGAAAGAACCCATTAAGAAAGCTCCAGCTCTTCCTAGCGATATTGATAAAGGAACATTCACAAATTCAGCCGATAAAAAAATAATTATACCCAAAAAACCAATTACAATAATTATAGATTTAAATTGAGTTTTGAGATATGCGTTGGCTCCGTCTTTGATGCCCTTCCATATCTCAATTATTTTTCCAGTAGCCATGCCTTCTCCAAGAATTTGTTTAGTCAATATGGCTGCATAGATGAAAGCAATAAATGAAGTAGCCAATACTCCATATAACGCAGCGCTCTCAAAAAATGAAAGTTCAACGGCCATACACTACCCATCCATTGTTTTTTATGATCCAAAAATGATTTAAAAGATTTTAACTATAACATTACTTTTAATTTAAAGGTTTTATGAGGATTTTCGAAAACTTTATATTTGTAATCAATTGTAACCGTTATCTTGACATAAAACGATTTCCAAAGACTAAAACACTCAAAAAATTGTTTATTTTTTGTTCTAAAACATTTTTAACAGATCTACTTTTAGGAGTAAATGTTCTAAATGTCAAATAACCCAAAATTCTGTTTTGCGAATTGTGAATTTTTCCGATGTGGCCAGCGTGCTCTTCATTTCAATGGTAGAGAGGCCCAATGCAGATATGCTGAAGATATCTGTAACCCTAAAAATTGTAAATTTGCTGGATGTGTAAAAGGAAGGTTGATTTCTGATGGACGATGTAGCATGACAATAAAAACAAAAAAATTTGAAGTTAGAACTGAAGTAATAGGAGAACCCATCAGGCTGTCAGGTAAATTAGCTCAAAGAATAAGAGAAAAAGAATTATTTTAGACTATAGAATAATCTTTAACAAGAAATCAGATTTCTATTTCCGATATTTTTTCAGCAAATCGTATAATGGCTGAGTGATCGAGATCTTCTAATCCTAATGCTTTGGCTGACTTGAAGATCTCATAAGAATATGCAAGCAGAGGAGCTGGAACGCCGTAACTTGATGCCATATCCATAGCCAAACCTAAGTCCTTATGTTGCAACCATATCTTGAAGCCTGGCTGAAATTCTTTTTTTAACATGCTTGGAACTTTAATTTCAAATGCCCATGAGTTTCCAGCGCTTGTTTTTATTACTTCGTACAAAGTATTCAAGTTTGCGCCTGCTTTTTGGGCCAATACTAAGGCTTCACTAACTGCAATTAAATTAATTCCTACCAGCATATTATTTATTAATTTAAATACCTGACCCGAGCCTATTTCTCCTACATGGTAGATGTTTTTTCCTATAACTTTTAGAGTATCCATACACGCATTCAAGATTTTTTCTTCACCGCCAACCATTATCGATAACGTACCTTTTTCTGCACCAAAAGTACCTCCACTAACTGGAGCATCTATCATCCCTATACCTTTTTCTTTTGCAGTTTTTGCTATCTTTTTTGTAGAATGAGGATCTATAGTACTGGTATCAATTATTATCCCACCCTCTTTAAGGCCTTCAAGAATGCCATTTTTCCCCATAACAGCATCAATTACTTCTGAAGGAGATGGTAATGAGAGAATGACGATATCTGAATTCTCACTTACTTCTCGAGGATTTTTTGCAGTTTTCGCTCCTTTTGATAAAAGTAATTTTGTTGCCTCTGCTCTTATATCGTAGACTGTAACTTCAAAGCCATCATTAATCAAATTTATAGCCATTCGCGAACCCATTGCTCCAAGTCCAATAAAACCAATTTTATCTTTATGTTTTGTCATTTTTTTTCACTCTAATTCTATTCATAATTCAATCACTATCGTATAGTGCACACGTTAATTTAATATTGAATTGTGTTACTAAAATCACATTCTTCATTTGCAATATATTTTATTTGCGAAAGTTAGATAACCCGTATGGGCAATCATCCTACTTATTGGCCTGCTTCTCCCTTTTTCGATATGCATTTCCCTCATAAAACATTCAATCGATTCTATATTTATGAATCCATTTTCTTTTAGGACAGAAACAGTTTTTTCTACTTGATTTATTGTAGGACTAAAGGATGCTAATGGATTGCCTCCTTTAAGCGAATTATATGCACAAGGAACGACATTCCAAGGATCGGCCAAATCAAGCATAACCGCATCTACGTTTGATTGCTTGAATCCCTCTCTTGCATCCTCATTAACGAATTTTACATAATCGAAGGCATTTGCTTTTTTTACATTTTTTTTAGCGATGCTCATGAATTTTTTATTAATATCATAGGTATATATTTGCCCATTTGGCTTCACTATTTGCGCCATTATTGAAGTCAAAGAACCGCTGCCAGTTCCTGCTTCGATAATTTTTTTTCCAGAAGTAATTCCTAATTTCAATATTATAAGGCCAGCATCTTTAGGATAAATTATCTGTGTAGGTCTTTTAAAGGCTGATAAAATATCACAAGAATTAGGCTTTAGTATCCAAAATTTATAACCCAATGAGCTTTCTATCGATTCTCCGTATGCCAAATCCATAATTTTTTCTAAATCGAGTATTCCTTTATGAGTGTGAAATTTCTTATCTTCTATGACTGAAACTAACCATTTTCTCCGATTATCAAAATAAAGGAGGATTTGGTCGCCCTTATCTATTTTTTCCAATTCATTCCTATCTCCTCGATTTTTTAACTGAATTTCGCAAAATTTCTGATATCGTAAACATAACTTGCGGGGAAGTCCAAAAAGAAAATACCTTGATATAAGATAGATTTGCAGCTTTTTTTAGAATACTATAATCACCTATCTCCAAATAACCATCTATAAAACTATGCATCATTTTTTTTAGACCTTTTTTTGGAAGTATTGCATAATGACCAGAATAATAGAGAAATTCGGCGATATCCCATGAGGCATCCCCATTTCTTTTTGACTGTTCGAGGTCTAATGCGAATATTTGTCCATCATCATCCATTATAAAATTTTCAGGCTTGGTATCTCCTAATTCAATACCCAAATCATGAATATTTGCAAAAAATTTTCCAAGTTGATAGAAACATTCTTTTGATGGTTTCGGGAGATCTTCGTTATTAATGTTCTCTTTAACTATGTTTGTAATTATCGAACCTTCAATGAATTGTCTAAATACAATTCCTCGTGGTAAGCTAACATGTAGTATTGAAGGTACAGAAATTTTATTATCTGTTAGAAATATGTTAGTACTTATTTCGTTTTGTAACCTGTTCTTTCCAGAAAGATAGAAAGTTTTTGTTCCCAATGCAAAAATATTCAATACAAACCATTTCAAGCTATGCCAATCAGTGAATTTTTTTGCGATTATTTTTTCATCGTCAACCTTTACTAGATAAACCTCGTTTAACACGCCAGTTAAAGGAGTTATTTCTATATTCGCATTGGGTTTCATTCTCTTTAAAATTTCAGTGATTGAACTTTTATCATTCAAGCATACTGTACCATTAGAAACTCTGAGATGAAGATAATCTCTAGGATCTTTCATATGTTTTTTTCTTATAATTTTACTAAGATCTTTTCTTGTTCTAAAAGTGAGTTCTTTGGAAATTGTATCTAAATCCACTAATCCTGCTTTCCCGTGCATTAAATATGAGTAAAGTGATGCTTTGCTTTGCTCTAATATATTTACAACTTTTTTTAAGGTTCTTTTCGAAATAATATTATTTATAAAATGATTCGAGGGTAAAATATTTTGATCATCTATCGTTATGAATCCTTCTTTAGCCATTCCCTCTATTGCTTCATTAAAACTTTTCACAATGGATTTCATGGCGATTGAGTCATTAAGTAACTTTGAGTAGCCATAACCCAAAGGAGGAAAAACTTTAGCTCTCTTTACCATTCTCGCTGTAGCGAAATATTCTGGTTTAATTAATAACGACCTTGATAGCTCTCCGTATTCGATTATAAGATTTTCAAGCTCCTCTTTAATGATTCTTTTTTTGAATAATAATTCTTTTTCGGCAAAATAGTTTGAATTCATTGTAACGATATATGGAGTCAGTATTCTATTCGAAAGAAAATCTCCTACTTTTCCATTATTTACATCTATTTCGAAAAGCTCCCTATCTACAATTAGAAATGAAATATCGGATTCTTTACCCAATTTCCTATAATTATATCTGATTCCTCTTTCATAATCCTGTAAGATCAATAGGCAATCGTACGGACTATTGACTTCTCCACATCCGTATACTTTAGAACCGTAGATGCATGCTCCGATCAAACTATAATCATTGCGTATCTCATTACATAACGCGAGTATTTGTTGAATTGGGAATTGATTCTTCAGGATCATGGCCATCTATCTCTAAAATTTAGAACGATAATTTCAGGATTTTATATCTTTATATGGTTAAAGTAGGCATTTCTGTTAAGTTTTAAATTTTATTATATGATAGGAATAAATCATGGATATTCCGATTAAATCCTTTGGAATAATTGCAATTTTCATAATAATAGGATCTGGAATGGGATATATCATCGCGCCTGCAAAAATAGATATACAGACTATTACACAAACCAAGACTGTTGAAAAATCCAATATTCTCAACGAGACTACAACTGCAACTATTCAAATGAGGGAAACTATAACGTCATCTGTAGCAGGGGATTCTACAACGACGACCATCACGATAACTCCCGGAGTAAATACCACGACTACAACCAAAGATCTGAAGGGGTGGCACACCATCTATAAATTCCAGGGTTTTAATAATACTATCACCGAGGACTTCAATATCACAGAGGGGCAATGGAAAATCAAATATGAGATAGAATCGAGGGGAGAGCCATTCCACTTTATCATGTATGTTTACCGGTCGGACCAAAAGGGATCAGTATATGAGGAGTTCGTCACCGAGCGTAAAGCTGGTTCGAAATCATTAGTGATAAAGTCACTCGGGCCTGAGTTCTATCTAAATATTAAATCTAAAAACGTAAAATGGATGATAGAGATTCAGGTTGAATATTGAATAATGGCTTCCGCTAATTTTTAAAAAAATGAATAAAAAATTGCTAAGTTGTATTTTCCTTTTCGTCGAAAGTGCAGCTGTAAGTCACGACGAAAGGCCTGAAAACGCTTCTGTGAGCGCGCGCGCTTGCATTTTTTCCAAATCTTGAAATTAGTATGGAGTGCTAAGCATTGAGAAAAGATAAGTTGTTATAAAATTTTATATGTCTATTGAGTTTAAGCGATGAATTCAAAGGATATTTTTATTGTGGGTTAAGCTTTGGCTTTTGAAAAGATTCTAAATCAAATTATCGATAAAGTAAATGAAAGAGCAAAATCTGATGAAACCCTAAAGGATATTTTAAGGAAATACGATGAAAAGCGCGTAATTATAAACATAAAAGATGATACAATATATGCTACTAAGATTTCAGTGGAAGAAATTTTATTAGAAAAATCTATGATATCAAATCCAGAAGATATGTATGTTGAATTAGACAAAAAAACAGCTCAAAAATTAATCTGCCGTAATATTGATTTCATGCAAATTATGACTATGGTACTCACTGGAAAAATTAAAATTAGAAATATTGGCATTGAGGAAATTGATTTAATTAAAAGAATTATTGGAAAAGATATCTGACCGAACTGTAATGATTTAATTGAAATCTTGAATCGGAAAGAAAGCCGATTTGACTTATTATTAAAAAGGGAGCGCACTGTGCTCACGTAGTTAAGAAATGATATATTTCGAAGCGCGTGTGCGCTTAAAAAATTCTGAAATAATCTTCGTGATATTTATAAAGGATACAGGACGCCACTTATAAACTGAGAATCTTAAAATTTTAACTTTACAATACCGTGCATTTTATATAGGTAAAACGTTGTTATCTTGCTGATAAATTATCAACTAAGGCCATACTTGAATCATTTTATGTGACGAAAATGGAATTGAGAAAAAAGAAGATAATCGAGAAAATTAAACGCATAATCTCATCACGTACACTTTTTTTTATCTTACCATTTCTTTTACCCCTTTTATTAATTTTCATTGTTAATCCAGAGCTATTCATTCTTGGATGGAATGAAGGACAAGGCAGTATGACTTTCATTGTCCTATTCATATTGATAGAATGGTTGGATAGCAGAAACAAATTAGAGTTTAAAAAATCTAGAAGAAGTGTTATAGCAAGATTGTTTCTTATCTTTGCGATGCTATTCTACTTCACGTTCCTATACACATTTGGCTACCATACAATGATTGCATCACTTGGAAAGATGATAAATGTACCAGGAGATTTGAGTTGGACTAGAATGTGGGACTATGTCATATACACATTCTTTGTGATCGGCATGATTAGTTTTTCCTTTAATGGTCCAAGAGATCTAAAATATTTTCCTACTCCCATTGTGTATGCCATAGGTATGGCTTCAATTCTGTTACTTGATTCAGCACTTCCTCATAGCCAATTAGGCATATTCGAAGGCGTTGTCTCAATAATTATTTTTCTAGTAGTTTCAATGCTTGGTTACATTGGTGTACGAATTAATATTATAGACGAGCAAACCCTTGTAATCTGGGGAAAGAAAGGAACTCTCAAAGTGAGTTTGTATTGGCCGTGTGTTGGAATACTTAGCATGCTAATATACTTTTTAGTCATTATCATCCTAATGATTAAGCTGGACATTCCCATATATAGAAAAATCATGTACACTATAATAGGTGCAGTTGGAACATTTTTCATCAATGTGATTCGAATTTTTCTCATAATTTACTATGGTGCGTTCATCAATGTTAATTTGAGACTGTTTCATGAAACTATAGGTGAAGTTTTGTTTATTATATGGATAGTGATTTTCATACTAGCAGTTACTGAATGGGAAAGTTTTAAGAGAAAAAGAAAATATGAGTTTGAGAAAAAAGTAATTAATTCAAAGACCCATACTTAAAATAAGTAACCTTTTTAAATATCGATCTTATATTTGACGCATGTCTTTAATATAAATTACAATTAATCAAATTAATCAGATTTAGAATATAATATCAAATAACGAAGGAAAGATCCATGAAACGCTCATTGAGCGTAATATTTCTATTTTCTTGCTTAATAGTATCATTCATTTATTCCATAAATATAGCCAGTGCTGTAGAAATTGAGTTTACGCATTCTATTTTCATTGAACATTTCTCAAATACCCAAAGCCCCCTATGTATCGAAGAAAGAGTAGAGATTGAAAGGATATCGAATGAGTTGGGACATACATTTCATCTTGTAGATTTTCATCTTCAAGATAAATTGAGTACTAACGACGGTTCGAAAAGGGCAGCGGAACTCAATGTATCATTAGTTCCATCCTATACATGCGATGGGGGATATGAACTTAGAAAGGGAGAAGTCCTACAAAAAGATGTATTACTAAAGGCTGGAAGCCGCGTAGTCCATAAAATTGGGCTCTCCATTGATAAAGAGATAAAGGAGGGAGAATTACGATTTGTTTGCACTGTGGTTGAAAGAAATGGATTTCCATTTGAAGGTGAAGTTATAGTATATATTGTAGAAGATCGTTTGCAATCAGAAAAAAATGAGTGGAACAATGTTTTCAGAGATTATGCTATGAAAGAAAGAATTGAATTAAAACCCAACTCCTTTAAGGAATTTGAGAATTCATGGAATATCCCTAAAAATGCGAATGTTGCAAATATCAGATTAATTGCATCGGTTTTTGATATCGACGAACCTGATAATTCCTATTTTGTTCAATCCGCTTGTGATGAAGATGATGAGATAAATATTCCAGAATTTTCATCCCCATACTTAATCATAATTATTATAAATTTTATTGCGATAATTTTTGTTAAACGAATCATCAAGTTAAACTTAAATTATTTTAATTGATTACGAAAGTTTCAATCAAGTCTATCTAATGTGAGAAAAATCAAAAATGAACTCAATTTATGGGGGAATAATTCAATTTCATCATTCAAATCAAATATTCTTGATGAAACTGAAAATAGAATTTTGCTTCTAGTTTTTTTTATTAATCTTATTATAATCTCACCAAGATTTATTGATGGACTCCCACTGGGTATTGATTCAACGAGTCATCTCAGCAAAATACTTTTCATGTACAAATCATTTTATAACTTCGGTCATATTCCAAATTGGAATCCGGACTGGTATTGCGGAACTCCTTTCCTCTTGCTATATCCTCCGCTAAGTTATTTCATGGTGTTTTTTCTTTCTCTCATAACTCAGAATCCTATTCTATCTTACAAAATAATCGATGCTTTTTTTTATTTGATAGCACCCTTTTCCCTTTATTTTTTAGCACGCGAATTCAATTTTACAAAGAAGGAAAGTTCCCTTGCTGCTGTAATTTATTCTTTATCGCCAATTGTCATAGGAAATTATTTGTTTTATGATAGATTTCCAAATATAATAGCGATACCCTTTACATGTTTTCTCATTACTTTTTTACATCGAATTTTTAATAAAAAATCTAATAT
>JAOZGV010000158.1 GCA_026015225.1 Candidatus Bathyarchaeota archaeon | reverse complement strand
CGTATGCATTTTTTCAACAAAGACATCTATTTTTGCTTATTTATCGCATCTGCCAGTTTTTCTAGTCCAGCATATATTGTTCCCCCTGCGACAATTAAACCTATAAATATCAAAACACCTGGCAGTATTGTTGCTACTTCAGTACTCATTTCTCCACCTCCTCTATTAATATTATTTAAAGAGAATTATCCATGACTACCTAATATTATTTTCATCTCACATCGCGCGCGCACGACGACGAATGATTATTCAACATTTTTGAAATAGGATTTTTAATGAAAGAAGTTAATTGTTTTCCAAAATCGGTTAATCTGTTACGAAATTTTTTATATTCGTTAAATGGTATATTCATAAGGGATAACAATGAGTGAGGATGAACAATTAAGAAAAAAAGCAAAAGAACGTGCAGAATTAAAAGTAGGTTTCTATTGGCATCTTCCAATATATGTGATAGTTAACATTATGCTCTTTCTTATCTGGTTTTATACAGGACAAGGATTTCCATGGTTTATCTTTCCACTTATATTTTGGGGTATCGGTCTTGTAGCACACGGTTTAAATGCATTTATTTCTACAGGATCTTTTACCGAAAGAATGGCTGAGAAAGAAAACGAAAAAATGAAAAAGGATAGAAGATAAGAATTAGTTATTTGGCGTGTCCCACAAGTTAATAGTAAACTAAATGCTAATATTGATCATCTGTTGTTCTCTCTTTTTTTTATTTCGTCGTCGTCGGGTACCTTGGTGCGCGCATCCAAATTTGAACTCAAATAAGTTTTTTACCATTCTAAAAAAAATTATACAAAATAAAAAAGCGCATCAGAAGATGGACAATCAAAATTTTATATTACGTATCATGTTAAAATTGATATAGGATTTTTTATAAACTAAAGAATCCGATTAAATATTGAATTTAGTAAAATATTTAATCTAATTTCTATTTACGCAAGTGAAAAACATGGAAAGAAAAAAGATTACAATACGCACATTATTGAATATGAAAAAGAATGGGAAAAAGATAGTGGCTGTAAGCATGCATGACTATCCAATTGCAGTTTTTGCTGATATGGCGGAAATTGATGTGGCACTTATAGGTGATGGAAGTGTGGGTATGACCGCTTTAGGATATGGCAGCACTGTACCAGTTACAATGGATGAAATGCTAATATTTTGTAAAGCAGTAGTGAGGGGTGCTAAGTATCCATTGATTATTGGGGATATGCCCTTCATGTCTTATGCGACCGTGGAAGAAGCTCTAAGAAATGCTGGAAGATTTATGAAAGAAGCAGGAGTTGATGCAGTCAAATTAGAAGGAGGAATCGAAGTCTGCGACAGTGTTAAAGCAATAAGTGATGCCGGCATACCTGTTGTTGGGCATATTGGATTAACTCCTCAGTCAGCTTCTCTATCGGGTGGCTACAAGATTCAAGGAACAAAAGCAGAAAATGCGAAGAGAATTCTAGATGATGCCATTGCTCTAGAACAAAACGGTTCTTTTGCAATAGTTATAGAATTTGCTACAGCAGAATTGGCCAAAATAATATCCAAAAAATTAACTATTCCTGTTCTCGGTTGGGGATCAGGACCTTATTGCGATGGAATAGGGTTAAATATATGCGATATTTTAGGTTTATCGCTTGGCTTGAGTCCAAAATTTGCTAAAGAGTTTGCGAATTTACATGATTCCATCCTAAATGCATTAAATTCTTATAAAAAAGAAATACAAGATCAGGTTTTTCCGACTAAAACTCATAGCATACATATGGACAAAACCGAATATGAAAAATTACTTAAAATGGTATGATTGAGACAATTATTGATTCCCAATTAATTTTAAAAGTGAACCACATATCAGCAAGAACTTTCTTATGACTATAAATTCTAATGTAAAAATGAGATATGAGCGAATTCATATATGACGATCGAGGAAAAAACTGAAATAAAATATGTTGATGAGCCATTAATATGGCCAAATAAAATTGAGTACAGAGCATATCAGAAAAGGATCGCTGAGGAAGCCAAAAATAAAAACACACTAATTGTGCTTCCAACGGCACTAGGAAAAACGGTAATATCCGCATTAGTATCGGCTCATTTTTTATATCATTATAAAAATATGCGAATTCTAGTTATGGCACCCACTAGACCTCTTGTAATGCAGCACAAAGAGAGTTTTGAAAATTTCCTAAAGTTACGTGAATCAGATATTTCAGTATTGACCGGAAAAGTTACCGGTATTTATAGGAGAAAAGTATGGGACGGTGATGCTAAGATAATCTTTGCCACTCCCCAAGTGGTAAAGAATGATCTCAAGAGTGAAAATATGACACTTGGGAATTTCAGCTTATTAATTTTTGATGAATGCCATCGAGCAAGAAAAGATTATGCATATACTTTCGTAGCTAAGAAATATTCCGAACAGTCTGGCTGGCCTATCATACTTGGAATGACAGCAAGTCCCGGAGCCGACAATAAGAAAATTGGCGAAATTTGCAAAGCCCTCTATATCGAACACATGGAGCACCGTTCTGAAGAAGACGAAGATGTAGCTCCATATGTAAAACCAATAGACATAGATTGGAGAATGGTAGATCTCCCAATAGAGTATCGAGATGCTCTAAGAATAATCAAGGAGATGTTAGATGAAAAGCTTAAATGGCTAGTGCGCACGCTACCCAGAATGGGATTCGCACGAAAACCTGGCAATATTAATAGAAGAGAATTGTTGGAAATTGGCGAGAAGCTTAGATACGATCTTGGAAAAAAACCTGGCAATAAAAAAGGACCTATTTACAGTGCAATAGTGGCTCAATCTGCATCATTAACCTTGTATCACGCTCTTGAATTATTGCAGACACAAGGAATTCATGCAATCAAACATTTTCTTGAGAGAGTTGAAAGCGAGAGCGATGTGAAGAAAAGTTATAAAGCCTTAATTAAGAATCCAAACTATGACCCACTCAAAAAAATGCTTGACAAATATGAACATATAGATCATCCAAAGCTTAAGTTTCTAAAAGAAGAAATAATTAAACAATTTCAAGTAAATCCCAAATCTAAAATTATTGTTTTCAGTCAATATAGGGATACTACTTCTTACTTAGTTGAGAATCTAAAATCTATACAAAATGTTTCCGTTGAAAGATTTGTTGGACAAGCATCCAGGTTAGGAGACCTGGGTCTGAAACAGAAAGATCAAGCAAATATACTTGAAGGATTTAAAAATGGAAACACCAATGTTCTTGTTGCTACTTGTATCGCAGAAGAAGGTTTAGACATACCGAGTGTCGACTTAGTTATATTCTATGAACCTGTACCAAGTGAGATTAGGTATATCCAGAGAAAAGGTAGAACAGGCAGAAAGGTTGCTGGAAGGACGGTAATACTTGCAGCTCGAGATACTTATGATACAATTTATCTATATCTCAGTGACCGCAAAGTCAAAAGAATGAAAAATATAATGAAAAATCTAAATCAGGAACTAAATCCTATAATTCGCCTTGGATCAAAGCCTCAGCAAATTATTATGTCGAAAGAGGAGCTAAAAGAAATAGACGACGGAGTAGAATTATCAAAGAACGATACCATATCCATTCAATCTGAAGAGGAAAAGGCTCTAAGATTTACAAAAGATGTAGATAAGGTTGCAAAACGAGTTTATATAATATTACTCAAAGCAGGAATGAAAGGAATGTTAATAGATGATTTGATTGAAGAGATGTCAGAGCAAGAAGGATTGTCCTCCTCAATGACAAAGGGGGCAATAGATAATCTTGAAAAGATAGAAAAGATCTCAAAAATAAGCAAAGATCATGTTGCGATATCAAGTGCTACTACATTTACGAGTGGAAAAGGCGCCTATGGTAGAAATATATATGAAATAAAGATAGAAAAAGTCTATCCTGGTAGGGCAGTGGTTTGGATTAATGATAGGTGGAGGGCTAGAGTTATGCCTCACGATTTCGAAGGTCCAGAAAGCATAATTAAAAAGAATACTCGATTTAGAGCAAAGGGGACTTTGTATCGAGATGAAGGGACATTATGTATTAGAATAAAAGAGGTAATCGAACTTCTCTAAATGCAAACAAATCTTTCAAAATCTTTTAACATTTCTAACGCGTTTTAAAAATTTGCTTAACAAGTTTTAATCATTTTTGCTAAGAAAAATCCTGATGATTCGTGCTTGTGTGGATAAAGTCTTCTACACTTTTTTAAACCTCGCAAACCTGGCAAACCAATATCCGGTTTTATATCTACTAATTTAAAGTTAGGGTGAACTCTGAGGAATTTTTCAATTAACATTTCATTTTCTTCCAATGTTATGCTACACGTCGAGTATGTTAGAATCCCGCCAGATTTCAAATATTTACTTATATTTCTGACTATCTTAAACTGTAAGTCTGAATATTTCATTAGATCTTCAAAATTTAATCGCCATTTCAAAGAAGGTGTCTTTATAAAAATTCCAGTTCCACTACAGGGTGGATCGACTATAGCGATATCAGCTTTAATTTTTATTGGAAGATTATGACTTACATCCGAAATTATTGGCTCAGCAATTTTAACAGCCAACCTTCTCATCTCTTTTTTCCAAATTCTCATTCTATTTGCTGAAATATCGATAGAATAGATTTTTCCTTTGTTTTTCATAATTTGAGATATTAGACTCGTTTTTGAACCAGGTGCAGCACAAAGGTCTAAAATTATCTGATTAGGTTTAGCATTGGAAGCTAGAACCGACAAACAACTCGATTTGTCTTGAATGTGAAATAATCCTTCTCTATAAGAATTTAATCTAATCAGAGATCTGCAAGTTTTTAATATTTTATATACAAACTTTAATGCCATAATTTTTTCTAATCGTACTCCCTCAGAATATAGCTTTTTAACGATTTCCTCTTCCTCACCTTTCAGAGTGTTGAGCCTTAAGTAGTTAGCAGGTCTATCAAGGTTCTTCTCTAAAACCTGTAATGCTTCCCTTCTTCCAAAAATCTTGAAAATATGTTTAACATACCAGTTAGGATGGTTCGTTTGAAGAGATATCCTCTTTATTTCATCTAAATTATCAAAAATATTCTTAGTATTGACGGTGAACAACCCACCGAAAAAAAATTCAAATGGTCGAAGTTCTCTCCAACCGATAACTCTTCTTCCTGATTTTAAGAAGCTTATTGCCTCTTTTACACTGGATTTCCTAAAGATGACCCAATAAACATATAATCGTAGAAAATTTCTAACGCCGTAAGTTGCTTCATCTAATGAACTTGTATCTACAATCTCTTTGTTGATTAAATAATCAATGAGATTTAGTCTTCTATTAACTTCAAAAATTAGCATTTGAGCTAATCTTAGAGAACTAGAATCTGTAACTTTCAACTGTCTTGAAACTTTAGATAGAGCTTCTCTTTCACCAATTCTGTCAAGTTCCATCCAACTAAGTGCTTCCACAGCCACTGACACAGACTTTTCTAACATTCGACTCAC
>JAOZGV010000142.1 GCA_026015225.1 Candidatus Bathyarchaeota archaeon | reverse complement strand
TGAGAAAAAAGGATGAAAAAGTGATTTTCTGTAAATTTATACTATTAATTCAAACTAATAATAAGTCCTTAAGAATTCATTCACTATTTTCGATTTTCATTAATAGATTTTAAATTTTCTTCATCTACATCGACTATTAGCGCTCCTTGATAATTACAATCAAGGCATTTATACATATTACCGCCTCCACGTCCTAGCCAGACATCTACTCTACTGCTGCGACACATTGGACAAATTTTTACCATTTTCAAGTCATTTTATTTAATCATTACTACTTAATGATTTGATTTTCTTCGAATTAATATTTTTATTAAAGAGACGCTTTAACTTACCCGAATCCTTTAATTTAAATCAAGAAATATACGAGGCGAACTTAATACTAATTTTCAACTAAAAGGGGGATCTTATGCTTAATTCAAATAGGGCTTTTGAACTTCTTGGTAAGCCACTACGAGAACAACTCGATAAGAGTTATGTATCCAAACCAAGCAAGATCCAGGAGCTCGCTATTCCTATAATATTAAAAGGAGAGAACGTACTTTTAATAGCCCCCACTGGAAGTGGAAAAACTCTTGCGGTGATAATGCCAATTTTTGAACTTTTTCTATCCTACAGAAAAAAATCTCCATCACCCGGCATCTCTATCCTATATGTCACACCGCTAAGATCCCTAAACAGAGATCTACTAAGAAGAATTTTTGATATTGGTAAGAAATTAGAGATAGATGTACAGGTTAGACATGGAGACACCATTCAAAGTGTAAGGACAAAACAAGCTAAAAAACCTCCAGACATGCTTATAACCACACCTGAAACACTTCAAGCCATACTTCCTGGTAAAATAATGAGCCAGCATTTGAGGGACGTAAATTGGGTAATAGTGGATGAGATCCACGAGTTAGTTGATAGTAAGAGAGGAGTTCAGCTTTCTATAGGATTGGAACGTCTTAAGAATTTAGTTAAGAAGGAATTTCAAAGAGTTGGCTTATCTGCCACAATCGGAGATGAAGATCGAATTGCAGGATTTCTATCTGGTTCGGGTAAGTCGGTTAAGGTATTGAAGTCTCAAGAGTTCAAAGATATGGAAATCGATTTGGAATATCCATTGGCTGATAAAGAAAGCTATATACTTGCAAAATCACTAGGACTTCCAACTACCTCAATTGCTAGAATTAAAAAAATCGCAGAGATCATTTCAAATCATAATTCCACACTTCTTTTTACTAACACGAGAGAGCATGCAGAAGCCTTGGGCTCACAAATTGGTGCAATAAAAAAGGATTTGTCAATAAAGGTTCATCATGGATCACTTTCAAGAGAAATTAGAGAAGGTGTTGAAGAGGAATTTCAAGCTGGGAAATTAAAGGGAATAATATGTACTTCATCATTAGAACTCGGTATTGATGTGGGCTCTGTGGATTACGTAATACAATACATGTCGCCAAGAGGTGCTACGCGTTTAATACAACGAATTGGAAGAAGCAACCATAGAGTTGAAGGAATGCCAAAAGGATGTATAATTACTTCTTTTCCAGACGATTATCTAGAATCCCTTGTGCTCATAAATCGTGCAAAAATTGGATTAATCGAAACAGTAAAAATACATGAAGTGGCTCTTGATGTGCTTGCGCATCAGATTGTAGGTATAATTTTAGGGCTTAAGAGAGCAAAAATTGAAGAGATATATTCAATTATAAATGGAGCATATCCGTTTAGAAATCTTACAGCAGATAAACTGATGCAAGTTGTCGATCAGCTAGAGAACGAAAATATATTAAAAGTTAGAGATGAATGGATTCTTCCTTCAATAAAAAGAGCGTATCAATATTATTATGAGAATTTATCCGTAATACCCGATATTAAAAAGTACATTGTTTTAGATTTTTTCAGAAAAGTAAGAATAGGAACTCTTGACCAAGAGTTTGTTGCAAAAAAGTGTTCATCCGGAGTCGAATTTATAATGCATGGAAATACTTGGCGCATCTTAAGCGTGGATGATGAGTCCTATAAAATAGAAGTTGAACCAGCCGCTCCAAGTTTTAGCGCGATCCCTAGTTGGGAGGGAGAATTGATACCAGTTGAATATGATGTTGCAACCGAAGTAGGAAAATTGAGAAGAAATCTTGGAGAATTAAAAGGGGATGAAAATTCTATTCCGCAGTCGTGGGGAGAATATACATTTAATAGAAAAGGCGCAAAAAGAATTCTTAAAACGATTCGCAAGCATATTGAAGACTTCCCTTTACCCTCAGATAATTTGATACTTATTGAAAGGTTTGAGAATTGTATAATCATCCATAGTTGCTTTGGGAATCTAGTTAATTCGGTTTATGGAGTAATTTTAAGGACTCTTCTTGGAGCAAGATACGGAATTAGTACAAGCGTTCTAGTAGATCCATACAGAATAGCCTTAGTCTGTTCAATGAAAATCAGTGAAAAACTAGTTGCAAAAGAATTATTAAAACTAAATCCAGAAGATCTTGAGGAGATCGTAACTAAAACCATTATAGACAATGAAACTTTTCTTTGGATTAATTGGCATGTAGCAAGAAGGTTTGGAGTTATAGAACGACAAGTCGATTATAAAATTAGCAGGGCGAGGCAACTAGCTAAAATATTGAGAGATACTCCAATAAATCAGGAAGCCATCAGAGAATTATTCTTAGAAAAGTTGGATATTGAGAATGCAAAAAAAGTAGTTGGAGAAATAAATAAAGGGAAAATAAAGATAGAAATCGCCAAAAAGAGGGAAGAAAATTATTCCCCTCTCGCTCTTCCCATCTTAGATAGGATAGTCCCACACAACATTCTCAGACCAATAGTCAAAGATAAGTCATTATTAGAAATTATAAGAGAAAGAATCCTCTCCACGACTGTTAGATTGGTGTGTATTTATAATGCCGATTGGGAAGGAATAAGAGTTGTCAAGAATCTATCTAACTCCATAAAATGCCCCAAATGTGGTTCTACTTTGATATCAGTAGCTTATAGGGGCGATAGTGATCTGTATAAAATCATAAAAAAGAAGAAAAAATTGAAAAAATTGACCAAAGAGGAGTCTAAAATCTGGAACCGTGCATGGAAGTCTGCTAGCCTTGTTCAAAACTATGGTAAAAAAGCGATCATAGTTTTAGCATCAAGAGGCGTTGGACCGACTGTTGCTTCAAGGATTCTAAGAAAATTTATTAGAAATGATTCTGAATTCTTTAAAGAATTATTGAAAGCCGAACGAGAATACCAACGAACAAGATCTTTTTGGGATTAATTATCTTTGATAATTACTTTTGATTTAAAGATTTAATTTATATTGATTTTTTATTATTTACTTCGATTGATGGGGAGTATATTGGTTTGAACATGACTGGCATAATCTTCCATGAGGATTTTTCCAAACATGATCCTGGGTGGGGGCATCCCGAATGCCCTGATAGACTTAATTTAACTATGAAATTTTTAAGAGAAAAGGATATCTTAGGTAGACCAGAAATAAAATTAGTTTATCCAGATAGTGCAAATGAACAAGATTTAGCTTTAGCCCACACCAAAAAATACATAGATTCAATTAAAAGGATAAGCAAGCATCGAGGAATGTTAACTTCAGATACGCCCGTTAAGCAAGAAACTTATGATTTAGCAAAATTGAGCGTGGGTGGCGCTATTCTAGCTGGTAAAATCGTATCTAGCGGAGAGATGAAGAATTCCTTTTTACTTAATCGACCTCCAGGACATCATGCAGGTAGAGATTATGGAGGGGGTTTCTGCTATTTTAATAATATTGCAATAATGGTTGAATCTATCAGACAAGAGTATGGATTTAAAAAATTCATGATTCTAGATTGGGACGTTCATCATGGAAATGGAACTCAAGATATTTTTTATGATGATCCTTCGGTTCTATATTTCTCAACCCATCAAATGCCTCTTTTTCCTGGAACCGGACGTATTGAGGAGTTGGGCGAAAAAGAGGGGGTTGGCTATAATGTTAATGTTCCATTGTCACCTGGATCCACCGGAGCAGATTGCTCATATGCGATAGATAAACTCTTTATTCCTTTAGCAAGAGAATATAGACCCGATTTCATAGCTATTTCTGCAGGGCAAGATGCATATTTCGCTGATTCTTTAGCAGATTTAAATTTCATTTTAGAAACGTATGTTAAGATAACTAAGCAAGTTATGAAAGTTGCTGAGGAAGTATGTAATGAAAGAATAGCTATCGTTTTAGAGGGGGGATACAATCTTGAAGCATTACCCCGAATAATAGCTGCTATAATAACCACTTTAGCTGAGATAAAAGATATAGAATTATCCGATCCTTATTTAGCTCCTAAGCAAATCGTAAGTTCTACAGTAGAGAAAGATATTTTAAAAATGAAGGCTTTGCTGGCAGATTACTGGAAGGTTTTTTAATATTTTGAGGTTTTAGCTATCCATTGAAATTTAAGGATATAATCAAAGAGATCCTTTTACAAAGAGAGGATTTGAATAAAGACAGACTAATGGAATTAATTGACAATAGAAAAAGTTTTTTCCAGGGTTTATTATCTGAAGAAGGGGCAGCATTACTGGTAGCACAAGACTTGAGCGTAAATATAGATCAAGAGGAAATAAGACCGTTACAAATTGATGATCTCGTATCTGATCTAAATAATATAACAATAGCAGGCAGAGTAATCCATACCTCACCAATTAAAGAATTCGTTAGAGCTGATGGAAGTTCAGGAAAATACATTAAACTTATTTTAGCAGACAAAACGGGGAAAATATTTTGCACAGCATGGGATTCAAAAGCAGAAAAGATAGCAAAAAAAGAACTTCAAAATAAAATTGTAAAAATACTTCATGGATATACCCGAAAGGGAATCAATAGTGAGGTAGAACTTCATATAGGAGATAGAGGAGATATCATTACTTCAAACGATGAATCTGAGGAGAATTTCCCAAATAAAGTTGAAAAAAATCCTAACACATTGCAAAACGAGTCGAAGAATGGATTAAGAATTCTTGATTTTAGATTAACAAAAATTTCAGATTTAACACCAGAGATTGGGAGTGTTAATGTACTTGCGAAAGTAATAAAAATTGGCAAACCAAGAAAAAGTAAAAATTCCATTAAAAAAGATGGTGCTTTTGTTGATGTTTTAATAGGTAATAAGGATGGGATAATTAAAACCTATTTTTGGGATGATAAAGTAAAATTATTGGGCGAAATTAAAGAAGGGACTGTCCTTTTATTTCAAGGAGCGTTTGCCAAAAAGAAGTTTGGAAGATTGTTTTTAACGGTTAATAAATCTTGTATCATAAAGTCGGGTCAGAAGATCCCAATCTCGAATGAGATAACTTCTATAAAAATTGATAAAATATCCGATATTAAGCAAGACTTTAAACTAGTAAGTATTGAGGGAAAGATTGTAGGCAATCCAAATATAAAAAATATTGAAACAAAAAACGATGAAAAATTAAAACTTGCAACTTTTAAGATGAATGATGGGTCAGGAATAGCAAGGATTTTTCTATGGAGAGAATTAGCAGATTTTGCAAGTAAATTATATTCAGAAAATTTGATAAGAATATTTGGTCTTAATCCGCGTTATAACGAAGAAAATGAATTGGAATTACAATCTGACAGTTTAACATTTATTGAGAAGATCTTCTAGTCTATTTATTCATTACAAGAAAGTATGAACATGTTTTGTTTAATTTGCAAACGCCACATTTTGGATTCACAGGTCTGCAGATTGTTTGCCCAAATTTTACAAAAAATTCGTTAATTTCCAACCAATATTTTTGATCCAGAAGTTTTGTCAAAACAATTTCAGTTTCTTCAGGTTTTTTGGTTTTGACAATACCTAGTCTATTGGATATTCTATGTACATGAGTGTCTACTGGAATTGCAGGTTTATTAAATCCATATACTAAAACACAATTTGCTGTTTTTCTTCCTACTGAAGGGAGGGAAAGAAGTTGATCCAAATTATTCGGAACTTTTCCATTATACTCATTAATGATAATTTTTGATACTTCTTTGATTCTGTTAGCCTTGATCCGGTAAAAATTAGCAGGTTTTATGAGTTTTTCTATAATACTTACCTTTCCATTTGCTAATTCATGGACGTTTTTATATACAGTAAATAGTTGATTGACAGCTTTTTCTGTATTTGAATCTCTAGTTCTATGTGAAAGAATAGTTCCTATAAGAATCTTAAAAGGATCAGGAGTGTGTTTTTTACTCATCTCTCCTAATGCCGTCTTTTTAATTTGTCTTGCATTCATGAGTTTTATTTTATTTAAAATATCATCAATTTTATGCAAAAAAGTTATCCTCTTTATCCCAATAAACGGGATTTTAAAATCTAATTTGTTAGAAAATAAAAAAGAGATTTAAATATCATCTCTTATCTCTCATTTTGATAAAAATTTTACATAAGTGTTGAGGATAATTTCATAAAGGTTTTATATCGGAGAATGAAAGGGCGTTGAGTTTAAATGTTTTTGGAACTTTAATGTCAAAAGTCATTAATGCAAATTTATGTACTAATTGTGGAACTTGCATAGGCAGCTGTCCGGTGAATGTGCTATATTCAAGTGATGCAGAAAAACCTACGATAAAAGGCAGATGTATTTTATGTCAAATATGCTATTATAGCTGCCCTAGAGTGAGTTTGGATATTCAAGAGATAGAAAAAGGAGTTTTTGGTAGAGCAAGAAATGATGGGAGGGAGATGTTAACAGGAATCTATAAGTCAGCCTATCTAGCTAAGACCACAGATCCTTATATTCAGTCAGTTTGCCAAGATGGGGGGGTTGCTACATCTCTTCTTAAGTTTACTCTAGAAAACAATACGATAGATTGTGCTGTTGCTACATCTTCTGATGCAATCAGCCAACTTAAACCTAAACCCACAGTGATATGGAATCCAAAAGAATTGCTCCTTGCTAGTGGGGCAAGATATTCAATTGGCGGTTCAGTAGGTGGATTGGGAGAAGCGTTCCAAAGCTTTCCAAAGGGAAATTTTGCCTTTGTAGGATTGCCATGTGAGATACAGGGGTTTAGGAAGATACAATTTTCAAAAAGATCAAACGAACATACCAGTCAGAATGTAGCTCTTTCAATAGGAATCTTCTGCTCGAAGGTCTTCAATTATAATCAACTGATCGACTATTTTAGCAAAGAGTGTGGAGATGGATTAAAGGATATCACCAGAGTTGAGATAAAAAAGGGACGGCTTAAAGCTCTAAGTAGAAACAAGGATGTGTTGGTAGATGTGCCTGTAAACAAGGCTGATCAATTTGTAAGAGAGGGATGTAGGACCTGCCCAGATTATACTGCAGAGCTTTCCGATATTTCCATCGGAGCCGCTGGCGCTCCTTTGGGCTGGTCTATAGTACTTACAAGAACTGAAGCAGGAGAAAATGCATTCAAGGAAGTGTGTAAATCTGAGCTGTTAGAATACAAACCAATAGCTGATCTAAAGAAGGAGTTAGGTTTAGTACTTAAACTAGCCGAAATTAAAAAGAAGAATATTTGGAAACAGGTTGAGTGAGGGACTATTTTTTTATTTTGAAAGCGCGCGCGCGTGACCAGTAAAATTTAAAAATACACATGCTTTCTAGTAAGCGCGAATATATAAATCAGAATTAAGTCAATTTCAGATATTTGAAGTGATTTAACATGATGGTCTATTCCTTTAAAGATGGAGATGGAAAAAACAAGCAGCTATTGGGAGGGAAGGGAGCAGGTCTAAGTGAAATGACTCAAATAGGCTTGCCAGTTCCTCCAGGTTTCGTTATTACGACAGAAGTTTGTATCGAATATAATGAAAAACAAAAGAAATTACCAAATGGATTGATAGATGAAGTAAAAAAGCAACTGGTAAAAGTTGAAAATGAGACTGGAAAGAAGTTTGGAGATTTTGGAAATCCACTTCTAGTATCCGTAAGATCGGGTGCGGCTATGTCTATGCCTGGAATGATGGATACTATTTTGAATTTGGGACTTAATAGTAAGACCGTTCAAGGACTAATAGAACAGACAAATGATGAGAGGTTCGCATATGATTGCTATAGAAGGTTCATCCAATTATTTTCAAAGATTGCTATGAATGCAAAGGAAGAACCTTTTGATGAAGTTTTTGAAAAATATAAGGAGAAATATAACGCTAAATTTGATACAGATTTGACTGCAGATGCATTAAAGGAAATAGTAACGGAATTTAAGCAAATATGCAAGAAACAAATTGGAGAGGATTTTCCTGAAGATCCTTTTGATCAATTACAAAGAGCTATTGAGGCTGTTTTTGATTCGTGGATGGGAAAAAGAGCTATAGAATATAGGAGAATAAATAAAATAACTCCTGAGGTGGCAAACGGCACTGCAGTTAATGTACAAACTATGGTTTTTGGAAATATGGGATCGGGTTCAGGAACTGGTGTTGCATTTACAAGAGATCCAGGCATAGGGAAGAATGAATTTTATGGAGAATATTTACCCAACGCTCAAGGGGAAGACGTAGTTGCAGGGATTAGAACGCCTAAACCTATTTCGGAAATGCGGAAGGATTTTCCAAAGATCTACGAGGAACTTCGTAATATAAGAAAAATTTTAGAACAACATTACAAAGAAGTTCAAGATTTTGAGTTCACAATAGAGAAAGGAAAACTCTACATGCTCCAAACAAGAAATGGAAAAATGACAACCACGGCAGCTATAAAAACTTCTGTGGATATGTTTAATGAGGGTTTGTTAAGTAAAAGAGAATCACTACTTAGAATAATTCCTGAAAACCTTGAACAGATTCTCCATAAAAGAATCGATCCTAATACTTCAAATAAACCGGTTGCTGGAGGAATTGCAGCTTCCCCTGGTGCTGCCTCAGGTAAGGCCATACTTGATGCTGATACTGCAGCTGAGATGGGGAATAAGGGCGAGAAGATCATTTTAGTAAGAGAGGAGACAAAACCAGATGATGTTCATGGATTTGCAGTTTCACAAGGCATATTAACTTCAAGAGGGGGAAAAACGTCTCATGCTGCCGTTGTAGCAAGAGGAATGGGGAAACCTTGTGTAACTGGTAGTGAAGATGTTAAGATAGATATGAAGAATAGGACATTCAAATTAAAAGAAAATATTATTAAAGAAGGTGAATTGATCACAATCGATGGTTCCCATGGAGATATTTATATTGGTAAAGTATCTACAGTTGACCCGATCCTTCCTTCTGAGCTTCAACAATTACTATCTTGGGCCGATGATGAAAGAAAAATTGGTATAAGAGCAAACGTAGATACTCCAGAAGGCGCAAAGAAAGCCAGAGATTTTGGCGCAGAAGGAATTGGATTATGTAGGACAGAAAGGATGTTCAATGCTGCTGATAGATTACCAATTGTACAAAAAATGATTATGGCAGAGACAAAAGAAGAAAGATCCAAATATCTTTCCCAATTAATGCCTTTACAAAAGAATGATTTTATTGAAATTCTAAAAGCTATGAATGGTTTACCTGTTACTATCCGTCTTTTAGACCCTCCACTACATGAGTTTCTGCCTTCCTTAGAACAATTACATTCTGAAATAGATCGAATTCAAAAAAGAGGAGATAGTACTGAAGATAAGGAGAAAATTTTAGAAATTGTAAGAAATCTTACAGAAGTAAATCCTATGCTAGGTCATAGAGGTGTAAGACTAGGTATAACAGATCCAGAAATATATGAAATGCAGGTCAGAGCTATAATTGAAGCTTGTGTTGAATTAAAAAAACAAAAGTATGATATCAAACCTGAAATTATGATTCCACAAGTATCTTCGGTATCTGAACTTGCGTTAGTTAGAGATAGAGTTGAGAAAATTGCTAATGAAATAATGGAAGAAAGTGGAGTGAAAATTAATTATAGTTTCGGCACTATGATAGAGGTTGTTAGAAGTTGTTTAACAGCAAATAAAATAGCAAATATTGTAGAATTCTTTTCTTTTGGAACTAATGATCTTACACAAGGTACTTTTTCATTCTCAAGAGAGGATGCCGAGAATAAATTCTTACCTAGATATTTAGAACTTAAAATTATGAAAGAAAATCCATTTGAAGTTTTAGATTTTGAAGGAGTTGGAAGATTGATGGATATAGCCGTGAAGGAGGGAAGAAGTGTTAGACCTAAACTAAAAGTAGGGATATGTGGCGAGCATGGTGGAGAACCAAATTCCGTTAAATTTTGTTATAGAATAGGATTGGATTATGTTTCATGTTCCGTATATAGAGTTCCTGTAGCAAGGTTGGCTGCTGCTCAAGAAGTAATAATAGGGTAAATATTTTTTTTAAATATTATTTACCCCCCTACCCCTTCATTTCTAATGGAAGTATGTTACTCCTAAGTTTAGATTGTTTTGGTTTTATGATTATATGTAATAGAATATACTCCGAAGCGTAATAATAGTATTATTATTAAAAGATTTAATATCAATAATACTTAACAAAGAACTCGAAAAAATCTAAAAATTTTGTTATTCGCTTTATACATATTGATCTACAATACTATCTGCTATGGAAATATAGGGGTGCGGGTAATTTACATAAAATTGTATGTATGTTGTAGTATTTTAGTGAATAATAGTTAACCAAAATATTAAACCTTAAAAATGAATAAATATAATAATATAATTCGTTTTTATATCTATATTTAGTGAATGAATGTATAACCCCTTTATTTCCACTGGAAAATAATGTTTTTTGGGCTAAATTCGAAATACTTTTAATGTTAATGTGAACTAAAATGTATATCATTCACAAATTTATAGGTTCACTAGTGAACAAAAATATGGGTATTTAATAAACATTTTATTTTGGATGGATTTGATTTGCCAACCAAAAAGGTGAAAGTTGACTTCATGGATGAAGAAGGCACTAAACATACTATCTCAATTGATGGATATATTACTAGAGAAAAAATAGCGAAAATTTTGGATTATGTAGAATTGATGGGGGGAGCTCCAGGAACTAATACTTTAAGTGAATTTCCTTCTCCGAAGAATTTATTTGAAAGAATTCAAGGGATAATCCGATCATATCTTCCAGATAAAATGTTCATTTCAAAAGACGTTAAGGAACTCCATAAAGAAATTTACGGTGATAATATTAATCTAAGCACTATTTCTACATACTTATCAAGGCTTGTTGATAAAGGCATTCTAATCAGGTCAGGTTCTTCTTATGAGTGGAAATATGTATTGAAATCATCTATGGTGAGATAAGCGAGCGCGCTTTATTAATTTTGAAAAGCATACGCATGCTCAACACTTCAAAATAATTGAATATACTTTTAATATAATTCTAATTGAATGAAGTTAGTGCGTTTGAACCTAAAATAAAATTAATTATATTATTTTTATTTTTAATAGATTCAACGATCAAATCCGGATTTTGCTCTCGAAGCTCTTTCTCCGAATAAGCCCCTGTTGTGACTCCAATACATTTCATATCAGCTTCCTTAGCAGCTTTTACACCGAATATGGAATCCTCAATAACAACACATTTTGAAGGATCAACATTCATTTTCATAGCACATTTAATAAATATCTCGGGATTAGGTTTTGGATGATTTACTTCATCAACTGTAATAACAACGTCAAAATATCTATTAATATTCATTTCTTTGAGTTGTATTGAGATAAGTTTCTTAGGAGCCATAGTTGCTAATCCTAATCTAACTTTATTATGCAATGAATTTAAGAGATTGAGGGTTCCATCAAAAAGAATTATATTATCTCTTATTTTCATCTGAATTTCGATCTTTCTTTTAACTAATTCTTCAATTTTTTTATTATTAAATTTTATACCTTGTGCTTTTAGAGCGGCTTTAAAAATACCCTTTGCACCAATCCCGAACTTTCTTTCAATAAATTCATCACTCACATCTGAGCCAACTTCCATCAATGTTTTATGAAAAGCTTTCAAAAGGAAATTTTTTGTGTCAGCAAGCGTACCATCCCAATCGAAAATAACAGCCTTCAACATCTTAGATCTATCCCTTTTACTCGACTTATCAATTTAAGTATTAAAAAATTGAATTATGATGGTTATGACTATGATTAGTTTAATTTACTGTTTTTAAAATTTTAAATAAATTTTTAAGCGCTCGCTAAAACATGGGTGCACTCTTCACACAGTAATGACAACTTTTCCTTGGTGGTGTCCTTCTTCAAGATACTGGAGAGCTTCAGCAACCTCACTTAACGGGTAACGTCTATCTATAAGCGCGCGCGCTAATAAGAAAGAACCCAGCACACCATACGCAATTAGAATTAATGCTCCCACAATTATTGCGGCCTTTCTATTTGAATCCAATTTTTTCACCTGAATGATTTTTTCACGCTTTGATCTTGTTAGTGCGCGCTAGTTACATAGCAAGTGCTAAAGACTATGGAAAAATATATTTATACTGAAAGCGGATCTGAAAACTCTATACTTAAAACCCAAATAATTACATAAATCAAATAAAGGATAGATAATTAGGATTCGCAATTAAAATCATATATGGCTGTTTATAAGTAGATGAAATCTTTGCTAAACATACCTCTCTTTTTAGCATCAGTAGCTTTTATATCTCTTTCAGGAGTGATGATGCCTGGACCAGTAATGGCCGTAACAATTTCTAAAGGAAGGAATAGTGGCAATGCAGGGGCCTTAATAGCCCTGGGACATGGGATAATAGAGATACCTCTTATGATTCTGATATTTTTTGGATTCGCCCAATTTTTTAGTTATGAGATCGTGAGAAGAGTTATTGGACTTGTTGGGGGTCTAATGCTTGGATTCATGGGATTACAGATGTTTAAAACAAAAGATCAAATAGAAAACATAGATAGTAATATAAAATTCAACTCAATTTTTTCTGGAATAATCACCACCGGTGCTAATCCTTACTTCTTTCTTTGGTGGGCAACTATAGGATCTGCTCTTGTTATCAATTCAACTATCTTCGGTCTAGTTGGATTTATTCTATTTGCTATAGTTCATTGGTTATGCGATTTAATATGGAGTTTATTCATCTCAAAAACTGTATATAGATCCCGAAAATTTTGGAATTTGGTAATTCATAGAATTGTTTTTAGTATATGCGCAATAA
>JAOZGV010000131.1 GCA_026015225.1 Candidatus Bathyarchaeota archaeon | reverse complement strand
TATTCGTATGTTAGCTTTTATTAATTTACAAAATATTTAGGTGGAAGGGCTATTGGAAATTGAAAAATTAAAACCTACTCCAAGTGTTAAAATCAATGATAAAGACGCTCTAGTTATTGTTGATGTCCAGAATGATTTTATGCCGGATGGTGCTCTAGGTGTGAAAGGCGGAGATGAAATAATAGATTCCATAAATCAATTCTCAGATAAATTTCATAAAACTGAAAATGTTGTGATCTTGACTCAAGATTGGCACCCCCCTAAACATCTTTCATTCGCCAGTAGCCACAACAAGAGACCATACGAACCTTATGAGTCAGAAGGAATAGGTCCTATCTTGTGGCCAGATCATTGCGTTCAAGGTTCAAATGGTGCGAGATTTCATGATACATTAGAAACAAAATTTGCAAATGCGATTATTAGAAAAGGATATCGTCCAACAATAGACAGTTATTCAGCGTTTATTGAAAATGATGGTAAAACATATACTGGCCTCTCAGGGTATCTCAAAGTATTGGGAAAAAAGAGAGTTTTCATATGCGGCCTTGCTTTAGATTATTGTGTTTATTATTCCGCAATTGATGGAAGGAACTTAGGATTTGAAATTGTAGTATTAGTTGACCTTTCAAAAGCGATAAATTCACCTCCTGGACAACTATCAAATGCTTTAAAACAAATGGTTGAGATAGGGGTAAATTTCGTAAAATCTGAGAATGTCACAAAATAAATCTTAATCAAATCGACCCATACACATCATTTTGTTTAGATAGGTTAGAATTATTAAGATTGTATCCAAAATTAAAAAGAGGGTAATTAGAATGGCAAATGTCCTGAAAGTTGGCGAACGATTCAAATGTGAAAAATGCGGCAATATAGTTAAAATCATGGAAATCGGCGGTGGCCAATTATTTTGCTGCGACCAACCAATGGAATTAGTAGAATAGTTGATAGGGGGTGTTAAAATGGGTACAAAAGGTAGAGAGATTGTGGATTTGGATTTAAACTCACTATTTGAGTCACTAAACAAAGCTTATGCGGATGAGTGGTTAGCATACTATCAATACTGGGTTGGCGCAAAAATTGCTAAAGGTCCTTTGCGGGGACCGGTTGCCTCTGAACTTGAAGAGCATGCGGAAGATGAGCTCAAACACGCAGGCATGTTAGTCGAAAGGATGATACAGCTTGGTGGTACGCCTATCCTCAAACCAGAAGATTGGTATAAAATGACTAACTGTGGTTATGAGGCGCCTGAAGATCCTAATGTCAAAACTCTATTGAAACAAAATATTAAGGGCGAGCAATGTGCAATAAACGTTTATAAGAACCTCCTCGACACAGTCAAAGATAAGGACCAAATTACTTATAATATGGTCTTAGAAATACTCGAAGATGAAGTTGAACACGAAGAAGACCTACAAGCGATACTAGAAGATATGCAACTTTGATATTAGAGGATTAAATTCATATCATATACATGGATTTACTGAAAAGTGCAACATTATTTTTTTACTATTTTAGAGCCGTTAGACGCGATTAAAATTTTATTATGTTGATCGCTAGCATGATAATTGTTATTTGAAAATCTCTCCAGTTTCCTTATACCAAAATAACAAATCCAGATGTTCGACAGGAATCCCAACATTATTAGAAAATTCTTTCATCCTATTCTCAATTTCATAGTATTTTCTTTTTGATAAAGCGTTTGGAATTTTTTCTACTATGCCCAAACCCTTCAGGTTTTTCAATATATGCCTATCTAAAATCGCAAGATTCTCTCCTATTCCAATATTTCTTAAAAAATGACTTGCTTCTTTGAATCCAAATCCTTTGATATTCTTAACAAGCCATTCTCTTGCTTCTTTAACATTGTTAAATTCTTGAATTTTTAATTTCATATTGTCCCTATTACTCATCATAAATTGATTTCTAACTTTAACGACATAACTTGCTTTTTTATTCTTAAAACGAACCAAATTAAATTCTTTAGATATTTGTTTTTCATCGCCTTCAAACAATAATCTATTTTTATAAATTCTTTCAGTTACATACCAACAAGATTTTGCCTTAGCCTGAGGAGTTAGTAAACAAAATATAAGTTCTGAGTGAATTTCCTCATCATTTCCTGAGATCCATACTTTTTTAAACTCGTCTATTCTTGCTTCTATTTCATCTCGCATTTCATCATAGCATCTTTTTAATTCTGTTATCGAATTATCTTCGTTTTTTTCGGTTTTAGTCATTTAACCACCAAATATGTCCATTATATTCAAAAATAGAGGTAATTTTAAGTTTTGATAGAAAAAAATTAAATAATCATATTATCAATCTCAATGGCCATGGTTTCTGCTCAATTGCTTAAATAGATAATTTTTAAATTGTAACATATGATTTCAATTTCTGACTTAATTTCGAAAGAGCTGTTTTGGCACTTTGATATCTAAAAGAGTAACTAATGTGGCTTTGATAATGATTTTATACCTATTCTGGGGACTTGCATTTGTAGCAATTAAAATTGGTCTCGATTAAATCTCTCCTGTTACACTGACATTCCTCAGGTTCTGGATCTCATCTACAGGGTTTGCCATTTATTTCATCGCGAATAAATCCTCGATTCCTTTGAAAATTATTCCTAGAATAGCTCTTCTTGGCTTTGTAGGTTTTACTATATATCATCTCAGTCTAAATCTTGGCGAGCGCGCGCGCTTCTTCTGGAGTGGCTAGTTTAGTAATAACAACTGCCCCCTCATTCATAGCTATATTTTCGAAAATTATTCTTAAAGAAAAGATTACTTTTCTTAGAGCTGCTGGAATAGTGATTTCTTTTCTTGGTTTAGTAATAGTACTAATGCCCAGCTTACAACTTACTGAGAATCCATTACATGTCCTAGCCAATCTCCCAGCCCCTTTATCTGCTGCACTATACACAGTCCTTGGAAAGAAATTTTGGAAAAGTCAGAACCAGTTATTCTTACTGGTTATGCTCAATTTTTTGGGCTTTTATTTTTAGTACCACTTTTATCTCATTCTATATTTGCAGAGGCATTATCATTACCACTAGGAGGTTGGCTGCCAATTTTGTTCCTTGGAATATGCTCCACAGTCATCGCATATACGATTTGGTATAAATTGTTGAAGGACACTGAAGCAACAATGGTAGGAAGCTATTCATATATAATCTCTTTAATTGCAATATCGAGCGGTCATATCATACTTAACGAATCTTTTACAATTAATCTGATAATTGGTGGATTGTTGGTAATATTTGGCGTATATCTTATCCATAAAAAATAATTCATTCGCTAGGACATTTTTTTAATTGAATATTATCAAAAAAATGAACTTTAGATGACGTTGATTTCGCTTAAGCCTAAAAGATGAGTATTGCCCAGATGAACGTTTTTAAGGTGTTTTTTTGCTATGCTAAAACATTCTTCAACTTGTTTTCTAGGCGTTATTGTCAAATCTCCCATAAAATAATCTGGATGGAATATTAAAAGCGAATAAGGAATTTCATCATTTATCTCAGAGATGAATTTGGCAATGGATTTAATTTCTGCAACATCAACATAGTGAGGGACTAATAAAGTTGTTGCTGTAAGTAGTGGTAAATCCGCTCTTCTTTTATAGAATTCTTCTGCAATCATTTCAAAGTTACTATAAGCCATTTTATTAGATACTCCACTCAATGCCAGACTTAAAGTTGAATCAAAAGATTTTAAATCAAATTTTATATTTCCTCCACTTTTTAGAGATATTTCAGCGGCTTCTTTGACTAGTTCAGGTTTTCCACAACCATTCCATTCAAAACATATCCGCATAATTCTTCTTGCTGAGGCAGATTCGATGATTTTTCTAGATGTATTCAAAATGAAAGGAAGTTGAGGCTCAGGAGAGCCGCCAAAATAACAAACACAGGTGTATCTATGATTTGAAAGAACTTCGTTTGCTAGATCTCTAGAAGTTATAATATTTCCATCTTCTATATTTTTATGGGAGGAGTTCTGACAAAAGAGACAGTCAAAATTGCAACCGTACATAAATACTGCCAAACTTGTGTATCCATATTCTGGTTCATGATTCATACATGCATAACTTGGATGTCCATTTCCAGTACCTCCTGGACAGAACCATGAGGCACAGCAATTCGTTACGTGGGATTCAGAATAGGTATGGAGAATCCCATTTGTTGCGTTTGTAAAGGTTGATATTTTTCCATCAATAACTTTTCGCAATCCACAGAATCCTTTTTCTCCTTCTCCAATAACACATTCATTTGCGCATAAATTACATGGTATCCCGAAAGCTGTTTTTGGGGGCGATGTTTCCATATTATGGAATTTTCTCACATACTTGTGGGCATCAATTATTAATTTATTAGCTTGCTCTGGATTTTCTCTGATGCAATTTACACATACACTCAAAACTTTCGATATTTTTTCATCTTTTAGGCCACATATTTTACATTCTTTATTTTGATCTTGTTCATAGACCATAACTATATCATCTTTATTAAAAAAAAATCAGGGACGTTTATCCAAAATTTTGGATTTTTATTAAATTATCCTTTTGAGAAATTAATGGGTTCCCAAAATATCGAATTTTACTATCTCCTCTTCTTTCTTTTCATACTCAGCTTTAGGACGAGCAAGAAATGTGCCTATAGTGCTAATTATTGTTGTTGTAAGAATTACAACAAAAGCTAGAGAAACGTACAGATCGGAATAAGGCAAATCAAATTGTTTTGGTAGCAAAGAAAGCACTACTGCAGCAAGCCCTCTGGCAAGGGTCGCATTCATCAATCCACGCTCTTGAAATAGCGAACTCTTAATGATCGATATCCTGACAGCTAGAGCCCTAATAATGAACAGTATCAAGGATAATATAACACCATAAAAAATTATAGTGAAGTTTTCGACCCACGCTATTAAACCTATATACACGAAGAAGAAAGTTCTTATTAGAAATGCTATCTCTGTTTCGATTCTTTTTAGGGAGCGATCAAAAGCACTGAATTGACCCCTCTTAATTACTCTAAGAAAGATTTCTTCATTACCTATAACTATTCCAAAAAGCAAACTAGATAACGCACCGCTACCACCCAATATCTCAGAGACGGCGTAGGATAGAAAGATCATTGCTAAGGTCAACATATAACTATAAGGTCTCTCCTTAATTTTAACCAATACAGCAATCCAAAATATTCCGGCTATGAGTCCTATTGCAATACCTGTAATGAATGTGTTGGCCACATCTTTCATTATCGCCTCGAAATTTAATTGTGGATTGATTATAAAGTTGAGAATTGTAAGAACTGCTATTATGCATAAAACATCAGACAAAGTAGATTCCAATATTAGGGTTGTAGAACATTTTTCACTGATTCTTGATCTTGATACCATTGAAATAACTATGATTGAGCTTGTTCCGCCTATAATACTACCCAGCAGTAGTCCGTAGACTAGATCGAGTCCCATAAGATATCTTGAAAAGAACGCTGTGACAAGAACACTTAAAATGAAATTCAATAAAGCTAATAAAATGGCTCTTGGAGCCTCAGAAAAAATCTTGTGTAGATTTAGATTAATTCCACCATCAAAAAGTATTATTACTAGAGCTAAGACCCCAATATATGAGGCTATACCAACAACACTCTCAGGATGAATGATTTTTAAAATTGGACCGACTGCAATTCCTAAAAAGATTAAAAATAGCATATCGGGCAATCCTGTTTTACGAAATAGATATGAACAAAGTGATCCGATTATTATTATTACACTCACAAGAAAGAAGGATAAATTAACCAATTCAATCATTAATATCACATAGACGTTGAATTATCACTTATTTTTTAGATAAATATTTTTTATTCTGAATGAGTTAAGAACTTTTAAAGTACTTTTTTAGAGATGCAGCTGTTTTTTCAGGCAATGAAGAAATAACTGGTTCATCTAAAATTACTTCCATGAAACCTTTATCATTGGTATAGAATGCTTTCAAGAGGGGTCTAGAGATTATTTTTATAATTATTGAAAAATAATCAGACATGCTTCTATTTATAGGACCTGAATGGAGACTCATATTAAAACTATTCAATCCTATTTTAGAGAAAGCCTTGAAAAGTTTCGACAGACTAAGACTTAAGTCTTTTATCTCTTCTCTTTTCAATTCAGTAATATAGGAATTATCACTAAAAATCGCCCCTAAAACTTCATTATTATTTCTGGGAGCGAAACTGGCGATATATTCGACACAACCGATTTTACCAATATATCTGGATTCATTCATTTTTTCGATTTTAAACAAATCTTTCCAATAATTTCTTGAATTTTTTTCATAGTAGGAATGACTTTCTTCAATAAGCGAATTTGTCTCACCGTATGGTTCTTTTTCTATGAGTGCTTGGATATGTGGATGAACAATTGAAGAACCACTTGGTTGCAAGAAATTTAAACTTATTAATGGATAGACATAGGTTGGATCCATTTCATTTATTCTATTAAAAAAACTAATACATGCTTCAAAACAATCTCTAAAATTCTCGAAACTTACTTCAGATATATCCGTAATATGTCTTTCTGAGAGTGTTCCAACCGCATGATATCTTCCGAACGGAAAGAGATTTGGAAATAACACACATTGTCCATACTTAATTCTATCATGGCTAATTATTTTTTCAAAAAATTTTGGAGTTCTTGATTCGATATTTCTTTTACAAAACATACAATCTTTACCAGATTCTCTTAAGATTTCATTAACTTCTTTATTGTT
>JAOZGV010000101.1 GCA_026015225.1 Candidatus Bathyarchaeota archaeon | reverse complement strand
AATACGAGTCTCGCCCGTTGTTAGAGACCGCTAAAACTATCGCTTTGATCAATTATTTTCGCCCAAGAAAAAGCTGATTAATTATTCCTTTACGATTATTGAAGCGAATAAAAGACTCTATATTGAACAAATAGTATGCTATCTTTATATTCACAATAGTAATTTAGGTCAGAATATTTTATTAAAAGTCATTTCGACATAATTCTTAATAGAATTTAATATTGGGAACTTGAAAAGCAATATTCAGGTATGGAGTAACAAATCAATTGATCTTGCTCTCAGCATTATGGAATATGCGAAAACTTAGGAAAATACCTTTTTTACCTTATTATCAAATAAAGAATGAGCAAGAAAGGCGATTACGTCATATCATAGCTCATGCTTACGAGAATGTTCCATATTATCGAAGAAAATTAAAATCCTTGGGATTGAAACCTGCAAATTTCAAGAAAATTGAAGACCTTCATAAGCTTCCATTAATTTCAAGGGATGATATTCAGAAAAAACCTGATGATTTTGTTTCGCGAAATAAAAGTAAAGATTCTTTTTGGATAAAAACAAGTGGGGTTACCGGTCAACCGGTTAATATACTTTATTCGAAGGATTTTTTAGCAGCCTCCATTGGGATAGGGCAAAGATTCCGAGATGCTTATTCCAGCACCATTCAATTAAACCGCATTTCCAAGAAAGCTAGATTCTCATACCCCGGTAGTGGGTCAGATACTTTAGATAAATATTATATGCAGGCATTTTGGTCTCTTAAATATACTTATTATAAAAACTTCAGGTTATTTTCGGTTTTCGATCCCCCCAATAAAAACTACATATTATTGAATGAATTTAATCCTCAAATTGTTGCAGGTATTGGTTCATACATCGAACTCTTATTTCGCTATATGGTCCAAAATGGACTCGAAATGCAAAATTTGGGGGTAGTTACTTATGCAAGTGACCATCTGGGGGATGACGTTAGAAGTACTATTGAAGAACTTTATTGCCCAGTTTTCGCACACTATAATGCTATTGAAACGGGCACTATTGGTTTTGAATGCGAAGCTCACCGCGGTTACCATTTGAGCATTGATACTTGTGCGGTGAAATTGATAGACAAAGATGGCTCCCCTACTACTTCTAAAGAGCAGGGCGAAATTGTAGTTTCCAATCTGGTCAATAAAGGTACTGTCTTATTGAACTATCGATTAGGAGATGTTGGAGTAATGGGTGGCGATAATATGGACTGTGAATGTGGCCGAAATCTTCCGCTTCTTATTAGCCTCATAGGCAGATTAGACGATATAATAATTCTTCAAGATGGAACCCTGTTGCATCCTCGAATTTTTTGGACAATTTTCAAAAGATGGCTCAATCAAATAATTCGATATAAATTAATTCAGGAGGATTATGAAAAATACAGAGTCTTTTGTATGCTGAGTGACAAGTTTGGGGATGATATAAATAATGTCGAAAAAGGCTTAATCGGGGATTTTAAGAAGATACTAGGCGAGAGTGATATTAAAATAAAATTCATGAATAAAATACCTAGTTCAAATAGCGGGAAATTTCGATCAATCGAATCAAGAATAGCTCGACATGCTCTTTGATTTTCCACTTGTTTTTTTCATTACCATAATTTAGCATGTACTTTTCATTCAAAATTTATAAAAAGATGTTGAATATTATCATCCAATTTTAGGAGCTATTTCTAATAAAATGAAGAAAGTGATGGTTAAATTTCCCAAACTAGGACAATATTATTTTGAATTTCGAAAAAGTCAATGGAACTGCCCTAGGGAGTTGGAAAAAAAGCAGTGGAAGAGATTCAAAGCAATACTCAATCATGCATACAATCATTGCGAAATCTATCATCGTAAAATGAGGAGCATGAATCTAAGACCTGAAGATATAACTAGTAAGCGTGATTTGCTTAAAATACCTACTGTTAATAAAGAAGAGTTGCGAAAAAATTATCCATCAAGGTCGCTTGCCAATAATTTCAGGCTCAGAGATTGTTTTTTAGCCAGAACCTCTGGATCAACTGGCGACCCATTGCACTTTGCCATCGATGTAGACGCCCTCCTTCAAAAGATGGTTGTTAACTTAAGAACATGTGAAATGACAAATTATCATATCGGAGAAAAACTAATTCAAGTTTCGCCACCTACGGAGTTGGGATTTAATCAATCGCTATTTGATAAATTATTGAAAAGAAAGTATATTTCGCCTTTCGAAAAAGATATAAAAAAATCTCTCAATATTATGAATAAATTTAAACCTGCTGCAGTTGTGGGATACACATCTTTTATTAAGTTATTGGCGGAGACTCTTTTAAAAGATAAGAAATATAATTTGCCTATTAAATCCATTATGACAACTAGCGAACTTCTCCTAATTAAAACAAAGGAAAAAATAAAAGAGGCTTTTAATGCTGATATCTTCGATCAGTATGGCAGTGTCGAATTTGGAAGAATTTCGGGCGAATGTCTTGAACATCAAGGTTACCATATTAATTCAGAGATAGCCTTAGTTGAATTCATAAAGGATGGCGAGCATTGTTCTTTGGACGAAAGTGGAGAGATTCTTGTAACAAGTCTGATAAATAGAGCTGAGCCCTTCATAAGATATGAAATAGGGGACTTGGGAAAACCTTTGGATTATCAATGCAACTGCGGAAGGGGATTGCCATTAATGGGAGGGCTACTCGGAAGACTTAATGATTTGCTCTGCTCCGCCGATGGGTCTTTTGTCATTCCCGAAAGAGCTTATTATATCGTAAGGGAATGCGACGGGATTAAAGAATTCCAAATTGTCCAAAAAACAAACAAGAATTTATCAATTAAGTTAGTAGAGGACAAGCCATTATCTGAGCAATCCAAAAGAACAATTATTAGACAATTTAAGGACTATTTAGGAGATGTAAAAGTAGAAATCGTAATTGTCAAAGAAATTCCTCGAGAAAAGGGTAAACATAAACACATAAAATCGTTAATTCAAAAGAAAAATTGATGAGTTAGAATTTACTTCAAAAATTCAAAAAGAAACAAGCAAGTGCCTGCACTCAATAAAAATTGGGAACAAGAAAATTTAAAAAAACGTTCGCGTTTTAAAGAAAAATTCAGACGCTTTTAGCAGACTTTGATTCTATTAATGATCCTATAATAATGCGCATTTATATTTCCTTAAAAATTTGGAACTGACTTCTCAATCTCCTAAGGTTTTTACAGTCAATCTTATGGCATCTTCGCTGGAAAATTTTGGCTTCCATCCTGCTTTTAGAATCTTATTGATTGATAAATGCATTTTTCTTACATCCCCAATCCATCCTCGACCTCCATTGACTCCGCCGGTACATGAGAGTTTAATATTGTTGAGTCCTAACTGATCTATCACGATATCAGC
>JAOZGV010000084.1 GCA_026015225.1 Candidatus Bathyarchaeota archaeon | reverse complement strand
AGTGAGGCCGATGCTCCAAAAGTTGATGAAATCCCTTTAGAAAAATTCGTTACTTCAGCTATTTGCTTAGATTTTACTCATATACCGCCTAAGGGCATCATAAGTTTAAAAGATTTAGAAACCGCTCTGGAAAAAGCCAATTTAACTGTAGAAAAAGGAGATACAGTTCTTCTTTATACTGGACATTTCGAAAGAACATATCCAAAGCCGGAATATTTAAACACGAATCCTGGACTTGATAGAGAGAGCAGTGTTTACCTAGCAGAGCGTGGTGTGGTCAATATAGGAATAGACGCAACGACTCATGATTCGTGGACTAATATTGAGAATGATAATTTCTTCCCAGCTCATGAAGTCTGTGCAGAATACAAATTTATGAATACAGAAAACTTATGCAATTTGGACAAAGTTGCAGGAAAACGCTTCACTTTCATTGGATTACCATTGAAGATCCGTGGCGGGACAGGTTCCCCAATTAGAGCTATCGCTTTATTAGAAGAATGAGTTTAAAGAATTTCCTTTTCTTTTTTTATTATAAAATTTATTTGAATTTCATTGGAGAGATTATTATCTAAACCTATTAACAGCTTCAGCATATCTATGCATTGCGGACAGGACCTCGCTGGCTTGCTCTGGGAATTCATAAACTGGAACTCTGATCTCAGGATGGGTTTCAAAAGTCTTTCTCAATTCTTCAACAAGGGTCCATTCTCCAGTACAATATGCTACAACGGGTTTATTAGAATGCTTTTTCATAATGTTAATTAGAAAATCAACATTCTTTAATTCAGATACCCCAGGACTTTGCATGAAACCCGCTAGAACCCCATCAACGTTTGGATCATCAAGTATTGCTTCTAAGCCAACAGCATAACATTTTTCAACTCCATGATTGGAGACAGCGGGCCAAATATCGAAAGGATTTCCAACTTTTACCAATGGCGGAGTAATTTCTTCAAGTCTTTTGATAGTCTTCTCTGAAAAGGTAGTTATGCTTAAACCCATGCTTTCAAGAGCGTCAGAAGTGCAAACACCCAAACCTCCAGAAGGGGTTATAACTCCTATCTTGTTACTCCCTGGAGGTGGCTGAAAATTGAAAGCTTTGGAAAAACTTACTAGATCGCCATAATTTTTTACGCGTATAACACCTGCTTGTTTGAGAGCCGAATCCACTATATCGTCATCAGCAGCAATTGAAGCTGTATGGGAAGCAGCTGCTCGTGCTCCTGCTTTTGTCCTCCCAGACTTCAATACTAGTATCGGTTTCTTTCTAACAACTTTTTTTGCAGCATCTATGAAACGTCTGCCATCTTTGAGACCCTCAACATACATACCTATAGATTTAGTAACAGGATCTTCTCCAAGATATTCAATAACATCCGCATCATCAACATCACATTTATTACCTAGCCCGATAACCCGACTTACGCCAAAATTTTCTCTGGATAATATCCATTGGAGAGTTATAGAACCAAAATTTCCTGTCTGCGCCACGTAAGAAGCCCCTCCAACCCTAAGTTCTTTAATGTTTGTAAATGTAGTGGTAAACTTAGCTGGAAAGCTTATAACTCCGGTAGTATTCGGGCCCATAATTCTAATTCCCGCTTCTTTTGCAATCCTCACTATTTCTTTTTCCATCTCAGCCCCCTTTTCATCAACTTCTGAAAAACCACCAGTAGATATGACTACATTTTTTACACCTTTTTTAGCAAAATCTTTCATCACATCGATTACAAAAGCTGCCGGAATTAATACAAGAGCAACATCCACAATCTCTGGAATGTCTTTAACATTTTTATAAACTTTGAGTCCGAGTACTTCTCCCCCTTTAGGATTTACGGGGTAGATCTTTCCTTCATAACCTATTCTTAAAAGATTGTTAACGGCTATATAACCAAGCTTACCTGGTGTTGCAGATGCTCCTATTATTGCTGCACTTTTTGGCTCAAAAAAATTATGCAAACTTTGTTTTGTCATCCTAGAAAAACCCTCTATTTAATTCTCAAGAATTGAGCTGAATAATAAAAAGTTTTACTTTATGTTAGAAGGGGTGAGAAATTAATGTTTAAAAGTTTTAATGTTCAGCTACTTTCTATGGACCAGGAAGGATAGATTGTATATTGACAATTTTTCTTACAGAAATCCTTGGAAGTCCTTATATAGGGACATATGCCTTTTCAAATGAAAAGATAGCAATTGTACCAAAGAGCGTTCCGAAGAAAAAGGCTGAAGAGATAGGAAAAAGTCTTGAAGTAAAAGTCATTAAAACTGATATAGTCGGTTCAAGATTGCTTGGAATTTTTCTGGCAGCGAACTCGAATGGAATTGTTCTCCCATACATCACTTACGAACATGAGTTTGAAACTATTAAAAATGCATTAGATATTGAAATTGATCTCATTCAGCATAAAATAACAGCTTTAGGAAACATGATTCTTGCAAACGATTTTGGAGCGATTATAAGCCCAATTTTTCCAGAAAAGATCATTCAGAGATTATCTGATATTCTTAATGTAGAAGTAGTTAGGGGAAAAATATCAGATTTGCCATATGTTGGATCTTTGGCGGTAGCTACAAGTAAGGGAGTGCTAGTTCATCCATCAATTCAAGAGGAAGAAGAAAGATTAATTAGGGAAGTATTAAAAGTTGATGTATTCACAGGTACTATTAATAATGGAATGCCCTTTATTAGATCCGGCTTAATCGCCAACAGTGTAGGTGCCGTTGTAGGATCTCACACAGTTGGCAGGGAATTAATGGATATAACTAGGGCAATTAAAGTTTAAAATAATTAATGCATTGGATCAGGAGTAAACTCAATATGGGTGAAGTTAAGGCATTCATAATATCTGGAGAGATAAAAAAGAAATTAACAAAAATTCCTTTTATAAAGGAAATCAAAGATATAAAGAAAGAGAATGCTATTGAGAAGCTCTATACTGATCTTGGAAGCAGACACAAAGCAAAAAGATTTGAAATTAAAATAATAAGTCTTGAAGAGAAGGAAAATAATTAGATATTTTCTAAAATAGAAACGAGGTATTAAATTTACATTGAGTGAAAATCGTAATGATGAAGAAGATTTGAGAAAATTCTTAACTGAACTCAAGGTTCTTGAGGGAACTGCCAATATAATTCAATCTCGCTTGAATATTGTCGATGCTGCTTTAGCGGATATAGCTTCAGCAAATCTCTCAATCGAAGGAGTAAAAAATAATACATCTGGATCCGAAATTCTTGTTCCTGTTGGGGGAGGTTCATTTATTCGTGCAAAATTATCAGATGTAGAAAAAGTTATTGTGGGCGTGGGTGCAGATGTATGCATAGAAAAAACAGTAGCGGAATCAGTAGAAGATTTTAAAAATAGGCAGAGTGATCTTGAAAAAGCTAAAGCATCCTTGGAGCAACAATTAACTCAGACTTTGAATAACTTGAATGTAAGACGGGGTCAAGCTGCGGAAATCTTAAAAAAACGCGAAACAGCAGCTTTATAATGAGATTTAATACCATTTAGGCTTTTTTTACCATCAAGAACCTATAATTTAATTTTAAATTCTTTTGATCGGTGCTATCTTTTGTTCGATAATATAAGCGCTAGTTTATCAAAATTAATCGAAAAAGTATCAAAGACCGAACTAAAAGGCAAAAAATTAGAGGATTTTCTTGAAGAATTTAGATTTATCTTAATACAGAATGATGTAGCCCTTCCAGTAGCAGATTCTTTATGCTCAGAATTGGAAAAGAGGGTAAAGGATTTATCAATTCCGAGAATTGGAGATATAAAAAAGCTTGTTAGAAATGCTTTGAGAGAGATTATATCTGATATTTTAAAAACTGATATACA
>JAOZGV010000074.1 GCA_026015225.1 Candidatus Bathyarchaeota archaeon | reverse complement strand
AAGTTACAATTCTTTTCCATGGTTCTTTCGCTGAAACATATAGAGGGCATGGAACTGACCTTGCAATAGTATCGGGTCTCTTAGGTCTCAAGGCTGATGATGAACGAATAAGGGATGCTTTAGATATAGCAAAAAAGAAGAATATTAAAATCTCATTTAGAAAAATTGATCTGGGTAATGAATATCATTCCAACACTGTAAAAATTATAATTAAAGGTAAGGTAGTGCCTAAAATCGAGATTATAGCAAGCTCTGTTGGTGGAGGGAATGTTGTGATTGTTGAAATTAATGGCTTTTCGACAGAATTGACCGGCGATTATAATACAATAATTACTTTACATAAAGATAAACCTGGGATTGTTGCGAATGTAACTGGTTTACTTAGCAAATATGGAGCAAATATAGCCTCGATGAATGTTTCAAGAAAAGCCAAAGGTAGGGACGCTTTTATGGCAATTGAGGTTGATGGCGAGATTTCAAAAAAAATTTTGCAGGAAATTTCTTCATTGGAAGAGATAAAAATGGTAAGGTTGCTGGAAAGCAATTCTTCTTAATAGCTATTGAGAATTTCTAAAAAAATTATCTCTTTATGAGAAGTACGAATTTTGATAAAAAAGGAATCTTTCAGATTTGATTTTTGGCTCTAAAGAGTTCAAATAAAGGTATTTAATAATGGAATTTAGAAAAATTCAGGATTTAATTCGTTTAGCTAAGAATAAAAAGTCATCAATAGGAAAAATAGTCATCGAATTTGAGGCTAAATCTTCCGAAAAATCCAAAAAAGAAATTTGGAAAAAAATGGAAAACAACTGGCGAGTAATGAAACAATCTATTGATCACGGACTTACTCGAGATATAAGACCCATAACGGGTTTAACTGGTGGAAACGCTAAGCGTATTGCTAATGCGAATTTAAAAATTATCGACGATACTATGAAGAAAGCAATTTCTAGAGCTCTATCTGTTGCAGAAGGAAATGCATCAATGAAAAAAATTGTAGCTGCGCCAACAGCTGGTTCAAGTGGAATTATTCCAGCCGCAATTACAGTTACTATCGAAAAATTAAAAATCCCAGAAGAAAATGCTGTTCAAGCATTATTTACAGCTGCAAGTGTAGGTCTGGTGATTGCCAATAACGCAACAATATCTGGGGCTGAAGGAGGTTGTCAATCAGAGTGTGGAGTGGCCTCTGCTATGGCCGCGGCGGCTGTAGTGGAATTAGCTGGAGGATCTCCAGATCAAGTTGGACACGCAGTAGCCATTGCTTTGAAGAATATGTTAGGTTTAGTTTGTGATCCTGTTGCAGGATTGGTAGAAGTTCCTTGCATTAAACGAAACGTCATCGGTGTTGTCAATGCTTTAGTTTCAGCTGAAATGGCTCTAGCAGGAATTGAAAGTATTATTCCAGTGGATGAAGTAATCTTAGCATTAGATGATGTTAGTAAACGAATGCCTTTGGAATTAAAAGAGACCGCTTGTGGCGGGCTTGCTATAACACCTACTGGAAAAAGAATAAAGGAAAAATTTATTGGAAAATATTAAAGTTCCTTATTCGATAAAGATCAAAAGGATATTTCTATAAAATAAAACGGTATTGAAATTAGTTTGGTACTTAATTAGCACATTTTTTTATGTAGTTTTAGCTTGCGCGTTTCTTAGTTCGAAACCTAAATTTTAGAATCGAATTCCACTCATCTTCTAAAAGTAGAACCTCTAGCTTTTAATCTGCAAGAATAAATCTGTCTCGCACGCATTAGTGCGACCAGAATCAAATTAATACAAAAAATAACGCAAATTCTTTTTAATATATTGTAATAATGAATAATGTTTAAAGGAGTTTAAAGAAATGGATAAAGACGAATACTTAAGTTTTGATCACGGGTTCACCTATCTGACCGGCATATCAGATTTACATCCAAGAACTCTGAGATATATGATGCGACCCCACTTAATGACAAGCCCAGATTTTTTTAAATATTACAACGAAACGATTGACATGATAAAGAAATATATGCACACCAAGTCAGATCTTGTGCCCGTAGTAGGGCCAGGTAGATCCCCCATGGCAACATCGCTTTGTAGCTTCTGTGAACCAGAGGATAAAGTACTATTCATTGACAATGGTTATTGGGGGAGATATCCGGCAGAAATAATGGCGCCACACTACAAAATTAAACCCGTTTTATTGTCGCTTGATGTACACCGTCCTATGGATTTAGATAGCGTCGAAAAGACTCTGAAAGAGGAAAATGATATAAAGGCAATTCATGCGGTTCATGTCGAAACCGAGATCGGTGCAATCAACCCAATTAAACAGATCGGAGAGTTGATTCAAAGACACGCTCCTGATGCCCTGTTTATAGTTGATAGTGCCTCAGCTTTCCCCGGCAATCCGCTTGATGTCGACAAGTGGGGCATAGATGTTGATTATTTTGTCTCACACAAAGGCTTCAATGGACCCTCTGGTTTGAACTTCCTATCTGTAAACGAGAAAGCTTGGGATGTCTTAAATAACAGAAAGACACTGACGACTGATTGGTACTCTTCTGTGAAGACATGGAAAGATGTTTGGTTGGACGTTCCAGATGGTAGCAGACATTGCTTGGAGAGCTTCCCGATTCCGATAGTTCATGCGATGCGCGCAAAACTTGATCTGATGGATATTATGGGTGAGGAAACGTATCTGAAAAAATACGAAATAGCCTCAAGAACTATAAGAGAAGGATTGCGCAAAATGACAGAACCTGAAGATATCCTTTCTGTTCGTGGGCCAAAATGTGAGGGTTGTCCAGGATGTGACGCTCCAGATCCAAATCTATGCGAATCAGTTGAGAAGGGGCGATTCTGCAGCCAGACTATGTTTACCATGATATATCCGGAAGGATTTCCTTGGCAGAAATTCATGGATATCTTGGAGAACAGATATTGGATGGCCATCCCCCATTTCGGATTTGGTGACGATCGGAAGGGTGGATACTTCTACTCGGAGAACGGCATGCGCATTGGTTGCATTAGGGAGGATCAGCACTACCCGAGAAATATTATTGCGATGCTAACGGCTGTGGGGCTCGGAATGCAAGAATGTGGAGTTAAGGGAATAAAATGGAATAAGGGCGTCGAGAAAGCCGTTGAAGTCTTGAAGGAATTCGAAGATATAGATTATAAAATGTATAAGTGGGCTCATTAGTCTGAGTGAACGATATAAACCAAACAATCACCCTTTTTTTTACTTTGAAAATCAAAATTTATTGAAGATTATATGATGAGACGCGTCTTTTCTCTCCCACACAGGAGGGAAGTTATAAAAAATTAGTGGGGGAAGGACTGGCGCTTGCTATAAAATATTAGTTTATTATAACTTTTGGAGTGAAATTGTAAAAATGCCGGAACATCCTTATATACCGAATAGTGTCCAAAATATAAAAAAAGAGATGCTCGATGAAATAGGTGTGAAAAGCGTTGAAGAACTTTTCGCATCCGTTCCTCAGGAAATTAGGATCAAGAAAAAATTAGAAATACCTCATACAACCTCAGAATATGAGGTAAGAAAAAAGATCGAGGAACTTTTGTCAAAAAATGTAACTAGTAAAGAAATGCTAACTTTTTTGGGCGGAGGGTGTTGGCCACATTATATACCGGCAGTTTGTGACGAGATCAATTCTCGATCTGAGTTTGTTACTGCATATGCAGGTGACGCATACTCAGATTTGGGCAGATATCAAGCACTCTTCGAATTCCAAAGTATGATAGCTGATCTTGTTTCAATGGACGTAGTAAGTTTTCCAACATATGACTGGGGATCCGCCTCTGGTGACGCGATACGTATGGCTATATTGAGTACTGGAAGGAATGAAATCTTAGTTCCACAAACAATCAGTCCAGAAAGATTATCTGTTATCAGATCTTATTGCGAGCAGCTAGCCAATATCAGGGTTGTTGATTATAGTCCTGAGACTGGGCAGCTTAACCTTGAGGATTTGAAAAGTAAGATTTCATCAAAGACAGCGGGAATTTATATTGAGAACCCAACTTACCTCGGGTTTATCGAAACTGAGGGAGAAGAAATCAGCGAAATAGCACACAATCATGGAGCATTATTTATAGCAGGAGTTGAACCCCTCTCATTAGGAATTCTAACTCCTCCAGGAGAATACGGCGCAGACATAGTGTGTGGCGAAGGTCAACCTCTAGGAATGCATATGTATCTTGGAGGGGGTTTGTTAGGATTCATTGCATGTCATGATGATGAGCAAATTTTATCATCGTCCGGTCATAGATTCGTCTCTATAACTAAAACAGAGCGCAAGGGTGAGTGGGGATTCACCTACGTTTTGCCTGAGAGGTCCATGCTCAACGCAAGGGAGAAGGCCACTACTATTACTGGTACTGCGACCGTTTTATGGGCTATAACTGCTGCAGCATATATGTCATTATTAGGCCCCCAAGGCATGCAAGAACTCGCCAAAGTTATCATGCAGAAGTCAAATTATGCGATAAAGGGTATTTCTGAATTAAAAGGTGTTAAAACTCCAATATTCAACTCACCTCATTTTAAGGAGTTCATTGTGAATTTCGAGGGGACTGGGAAGACTACACTCGAGGTTAATAAGGCCCTTCTGAAATGTGGAATTCAAGGAGGAAAGGACATTACAAAAGAATTTCCTGAGCTAGGAAAGTCTGCTCTATATTGCGTCACAGAAGTCCATTCCAAAAAGGACATTGATAGGCTTGTCAATACATTGGAGGAGATTATAGGATGAGAGATAAAAAAATGACAGGTTATCATGCAGCTTCATGGAATGAACCAATAATCTATGAGCTAGGAAATAAAGGAAGGAGAGGTTCTATAATAGAAAGAATTGAGGAGGAGGTTGAAGCAGCCGTTGGGGATGTCGTTGAACATCTACCAGATAAAATGCGACGAAAGGAACTTCCAAAGCTTCCTGAGCTTTCAGAACCCGAAGTTGTAAGACACTTTATTCGTTTGTCACAACAGAATTTTGGAACCGATTCTGGCATCATATATATTGGGACATGCACGATGAAATATAATCCAAAAGTCAATGAGGCATTAGCGAGATCGACAAAAATAGCTGACATCCATCCATCACAAGATACGGAGACAATTCAAGGCGTTCTTGAAATAATGTACAGATTGAAAAAATGGCTGTGTGAGATTTCCGGAATGGATGAATTTTCTTTGCAACCTCGCGGTGGTGCTCATGCTGTTTACACTAATGCGAATGTAATGAAAGCATATCATAAATCCAAAGGAGAAATTGACCAAAGAAATGAAATAATTACAACTATTGTATCCCATCCATGTAATGCCGGGTCACCCGCCGCAGCTGGATTTAAGGTAGTGACACTATATCCAGACGAAGAAACTGGCTACCCAGATATAGAAGCTCTAAAGGGCATTGCTTCAAAAAACACTGCCGGTCTGATGATGACGGATCCTTATGATACTGGGGTATTTGATCCTAACATCGAAGAATATGTGAAGATTGTTCATGAAGTGGGTGGTCTTGTAGCCATCGATCAAGCTAACGCTAATGGCATACTGGGTATATTGAGGATTGGAGACGTAGGAGCTGATCTATGTCACTTCAACCTCCATAAAAGTTTTTCAGCACCACACGGTTCTTGTGGACCTGGAAGTGCTCCCATTGGCGTCAAACAGGAACTTAGCAAATTTCTTCCAATACCGCTTGTAGAATTCGATGGAAGCAACTATTATTTAGATTATGATAGACCAGATAGTATTGGGAAAGTTGCTGGATTCTTCGGTACAGTTCCATGCTTCTTGAAAGCTTATGCATGGATAATGAGTATGGGTCTAGAAGGTTTAGGAGAGACTTCTGAAGTAGCGGTGATAAATAACAATTATCTAATAAAAAAACTTTTGAAAATTCGCGGGGTCAGTCTGCCATGGGGCAAACAACACCCCTTCAGGTTACAAGAGGCTAGATTCAGCTTAGAGAAAATGAAAGTGGATACGGGCGTTGGAACCGATGATGTAAATCGTAGAATAGTTGATTTTGGTGTTCAGAAAGCTTTTACAAGTCATGAGCCTTGGATAATTCCAGAGCCTTTTACTCCAGAACCACCTGAAACAACCTCCAAAGAGGATCTTGATAGATTCATTGAAATAGTCCGCCAAATATCCAGAGAAGCATACACAGATCCAGAGATTGTTAAAATGGCCCCTCATAACTGTTCGATATCAAAGATTGATACATCTCCGTCAACTGATCCAAAAAAGTGGGCTATGACATGGAGGACTTATTTAAAGAAGAATAAAAAATAAAAAAAAGAAGAGAAATACATCAATCAGTAACTCTTGAAATGCATTATAACATTCTTGGGATCCAAAGCTAAGATATTACTCACTAGCTAAGGTATTTACATCCAGAGTGGTTTGGTCCAGAGAGGAAGTTTTTGGCCTATCCCTTCTCGTTTAGCACGATCATATACCATTGAAGCCACAGCTACATCCTCGTGGGCCATCCCAATCGGGGAGAAGAATATTCTTTCATTATCGTTCTCTCTGCTTGGTTTTTTTCCTGCCACTATCACATCCAAGTTCGCATATATGTCCTTGTCTGATATGAGCCCTTGATCATACATCCTAGCTAAAATTGGAGTCTTTCTATGTTTTACTACTTCCCAATCATCAACGATTATTTTGTCTGAATGGAGAACAACTTCATACTCTTCCTCTATATAAGAGCCCATGTGAATGAAGAGGCTTCCGTCTTTTATCCATTTGTCTTTTACTATTGGCTCATCCGCCAATGTAACAGTATCTATTACATCTGCGCCCTCTACAACATCTCTGGGATTATCAAAGACTTTGGTAGAGATGCTGGTCATCTCTTCGATTTCACTTGCGATTTTAGCTGCCTTTTCTTTTACAATATCGTAACCGCGGATCTCTTTGATATTCGGTAGAGCCTCTTTTAAGGCTAATGCTTGCGTTCTCGCTTGTACACCCAAACCGATTATTGCGACAACCTCCGAATCTTCTCTTGCAAGATACTTTGCTCCAATACCTCCAACAGCTCCGGTACGCATGGCGCTAAGAATAGTACCATCCATTACTGAAAGTGGCAATCCCGTATGAGTATCATTCAGGATGATTAATGCATTGGCCCTTGGAAGACCGCGTTCCTGTGGATTCTTAGGGAAACTCGGTACCCATTTTATTCCCGCCATTTCCCAATCTCCACCAATATATGCCGCTAGTCCATTAATTCGTCCTCGTTCTCTTTCACTTGGTGGGAGTACTAATACGATCTTGGATGGAATTATTACTTTATCTTCATTCAATAATCTAAATGCTTTTTCGATAGCCTCCATGGACATTTTCATATCGAGCCCTCCGGCCGCTAGCACATCTTCTTGCGAGAGATATATGAACTCGACACTTGACATTTAATTCACCTTATCTGAATTTATTCAAAATACTTATTCAATCATTATACGAAATTCTATAGACTTTTTAACTCTCTTTTTTCAATCTCTTTTACAATTTTTTTTAACTCGCATTCAACTTGATTTTCGAGGGGCATTGGTTGGTACTCTTTCAATATTTTCCTGACTTCATCACGAGCTACCTCTCTTAAGTCCTTTGCACCCGCAGCCTCCCAATCATTTCTAGAACTCCTATCACTGAGTTTAGGGAAATAATGTTCATCTTCAAGATGATCTATTGTATGTTTTTGTCCCAAGAATTGTCCACCAGGTCCGACCGAAGATATGAGTTTAGTTGCGAGAGTACTATCATTTACATTAATTCCTTTAAGAGCTCTATAAACCATTCCGCAGATTTCATGATCTATTACAAGACTTTCATAACTGACTGTTAAAGCATATTCCAAAGTTCCAGGGTACCATATGTAGTTTATCCCGGCTAATGCAGCCATTAATAGAGTTATTGCCTTTTCGTATCCTGCTTGAATATCGAGAACTTTGGATTCTGTATCGGAAGCTGTTCCACGGGATGGCAATTCATAGAATTGGGCTAATTGCGCGGTTGCTACATTGAATAGACCAGCTTCCACCGCACCTTTTGCAATTATTCCATGACGCATGTCCATAATCGTACTTGCAGTACCATAAAATACTGGAGTACCTGGATTGACCAATTGAACGATTGTAATTCCAGTTAGAATTTCGGTATTTTGGACTGTGAGTGAACCAGCTAATGTAACCGGCGCTGTTGCTCCAGCTTGTACTTCTGATGTTATGTCAATAGGTAAACCTTGTTTAGCATACTCTATTAGACCGCTTGTCTGACCTTCTTGGAATTGTAAAGGTGCTATAGGATTGCACGTGGTAAATATATTTGGTTTTTTTCCAAGTTCCTCTACATCACAGCCAGCTATTACGGAAGCCATTCGGATACAGTCCTGAGCCTTAGCTTTATCCCTGCATGTCCCTTTCACGATCTTTTCCGAGTTCTTAGCGCTTATGAGATATGCATGCGCATGTGCAACTTCATCAGCTACACCTTCTATATGTGGCATCTGTACCCCGCTATGAGGGAGCTTGTAATATTCAAGAGCACTGGCAACTTTAGTGAGATTGGCCACATCGGTAAGCGTTGTCCTTCTTTTCTTGCCAGTATCCAAGTCAATGATGTTTATTCGCCCAATTATTGGGCCAAAATATACCTTTTCAAGATCTATCTCCACATTGTTTTCTGGATTTCTAGCAAAAAGGGTGAATTCTTTTGGTGCTTTTTTTACACTCTCCTCTACAAGATGAGATGGTATTTTAACAAGTTTGTTTTTTTCATCTACGTATGCCCCTGCATCTTTTAGTATTTTTAACGCTGTTGATTCATAAATTCTAATACCAGTTCTCTCAAGGACCTCCAAAGTTGCTTGATGTATGTCGCGTATTTCATTATTTGATAATGTCTTCAAATACTCAATTTTCAATATTAATTCCTCTAAGCACGCGTTAAAATAGATGATGGTGCTATTGGGCCATTGTTACGAAGGAAAAAAACGGATTTCTTTAGGTTTTTAAAATTTTGAACTAAGAATGAGTGTATCCTATGCCCCAAGAATTCTTTTAGCCACTTCTGCGGCTTCAGGACCATCTCGACCATACCCATCTGCACCTATCTCGTTAGCCCATTCTTGGGTTATACTTCCTCCGCCGATCATAACTTTAAATTTATTTCCTAAATCTTTTCGTTCTAACTCCTCTATTAGTTCTTTTAGGACCGGCATAGTCATGGTCATTAGGGATGATGCGGCTATGATATCTGCATCTATTTCTTTGGCTTTTTCTATAAACCGTTCTATAGGAACATCTTCTCCAAGATCGTATACTACAAAACCCTCTGATTTTAGCATAGTGGCCACAATATTTTTCCCTATGTTATGAATATCGCCTTGAACAGTCCCTATGACAATATTCCCTTTGTTAAGCCGTTCCCTCTTTTCTTTAGATATTCCTTCCTCTAATATTTTCGATGCCGCCATCATAGCATCTCCCGCCATTACCAAGTGTGGTAGAAAAAGAATACCTTTATGAAACTTCTCACCTATCTCCCGAATAGCTTTAGTTGCTGCCTTAATGGCTGCTGCTGTATCAATTCCCTCATCTAATATTTTCTTTGCCGAATATTTTGCACTTTCAATATTATAATTAAGAATCGCCTGTTCCAAATCCTTTATTGACTTTTCAACCAACAAATATCGCCTCAAAAATTTTCATATCGTCTGATGTTAATTCGGATTATTCGATTAAAATTTTTTAAACCTTAATCCTAGTTCTTCAAATTCTTCTTTAATTTTATCATATAGTTTTTGATATTCCGGTTTAGGAATTTCTCTTTCTATATCATATAACTGTTTAAATGTAAATCCGTTGGAGTACCCTTTCTCTAACTTATCTTTGTATTTTGGATAGATTTCTTTAACTATTTCATTGGCCTGCCTAAGGTTCAAGCCACTACTGGACTTTATAACCTCTCCCATCCATTTAGACTCCAAAGGTGAACCAAAGTTTAGAGTTTCACCTACTACAAATTTTCTAGTTCCGCCTAATATTCCAGATGCTCCACTTGCAACTTGTGCAATATTGCCTGCAGCACTCTCGTAGAAGTACTGTTCGGTTCCGGGACCTGCAACTGGATGATCACAACCATATCCGCTGCATGGGATGTTACAATTTCTGGATATCGCTTGCAGAGCTAGGCTTACGGCATATATTACAGACGGATGCGCCCTGCTTTTAATACTAATGTGCGTTGAATTACATTTTGTACTTATGCCATATTTTGCAATATGTTCATCGTCTGCCCCACTAAAAAAAAGTGAAAGTAATGCCCCAGCAACAATGACGATCGGTGCAGTGGCCGGGCCACCTGAAAATCCTCCTATGTATGCGTGTCCTTCCCCAAATCTACTTTTCGTCCCATAAGCGATGGCAAAACCTGTTCGATTTGCATACTCATAATTTATCTTCAATTCCTCATAAACGCCCATCCCCAAAGGATCAGTTCTTCTAATTCCATTTTGAGGATCGGCCATGGCTACTGTCGCAACTGCAGACGGAGCATTCATGGATATGAATATTCCGGGTCTACCTGCATCCTTTATCGCTTTACGTAAGATCTCAACTTCTTTTCTATACTGATAGACTTCAGAAGGTTCATTGATTTTCACTTGAAACTTATCAGCTAGTTTCTCTACAATTCCTCCCCAAATTCCATCAGTTGATGGTTCCTTTGCGCATAGCTTATAGATTTTGTAAGCAATTTGTTCATCACTCCATATCGCTGTTTGAATGCCTGCGCAAACTATAGGTTCTATATCATCCCCAGTGCTTCTATGAAGCATCTTGACAGCATCTCCTCCTTCACCAAGGCCAGTATCTTTCCCAGTGGAAGTTTTTAAAAATTCTTTAATCTCTTCCTCAGAAAATTTAGCAATTCTCTTAGTGTCCTTACAATGGATACCTAACTCAATTGCAGCTCTTAATCCCGCTTCCCATGTTTCATCTGCAAGTTGATTGTCATTTGGAAAAATCATATCAGGATCATATTTGAAATCATATTCTTTAGATAATGCATCAACTATTTTCCATAAATTTAAGTTGAATTCAGTCTCATCCATGTGTGGCCCTGTCTTTGTTCTTTCTATAGCCTCCCAAAATGTTAAGACCATCGATTATCCCCTTATGACTTCCGATACAAAATTATATTCCGTCTCTAACGCTGATGGCGCTCGTTTGAAAAATCAAATTCCTAGGTATGGATTAATTCATGTAGAAAATCGCCATTAAGCTTATGATCAACGTACACTAAATGATGTTTAGGCGACTACCAAGTAAGCCTGAATATCCTTGTTTTCACGCACTTCGTTTGGCATTCCAGAAAAAACTATGCGGCCGTCTCTCATAATGTATACTCTATCGGCAATATCTAGCGCAAGATTAGTATTTTGTTCAACCATAAGGACAGCTGTTTCCTTTTTAATCTCTTCAATGGCCTGAGTAAGCCTTTCAACGATCTTCGGAGCCAATCCTTGCAGAGGCTCATCGAGTATTAAAAGATGTTTCTTTCCAATTAGGGCTCTTCCAACTGCTAACATTTGTTGCTCTCCGCCGCTTAAGCGCCCAGCCCTATTATTCAGATATCTTTTCAGTTCAGGGAAGAATCTAAGAGCATTTTCATAATCGCCTGCAGTATCTGCTCCATCCGCTGCTAAAATAAGATTCTCATGAACTGTCAATCCTGGGAATAGTCCTCTATCCTCGGGTACATACCCTATCCCTATTTTCGCTCTCTTAAAGATCTTTTCGTTGGTGATATCGTTTCCAGTTAGAGTTATCTTGCCCTCTTTTGGTGGAGTCAGACCCATTATACTTCTTAAAGTTGTTGTTTTTCCAACGCCATTTCTACCTAACAAAGCAACAACTTCTTGTTTTTTTACATCTAATGATACTCCGAATAGAATGTGACTGTCTCCATAAAATGTGTGGATTTTACTTATTTCAAGCATTACTCTCACCTAGGTAGACACTCTGTACCAACTTATTATTTCTTATCTCCTTGGGGGTACCATCTGCAATTATTTTTCCTTTATCCATCACAGTTACTCGCTCAGCAAGATTCATCACTACGTCCATTTTATGTTCGACTATAACTATGGTGAGTGTCTTGCTTAGATCTTTGACTAAATCCATTGCTAAACGTGTCTCAACAGGACTTGATCCTGCAGTCGGTTCATCCAACAATAATAAAACGGGATCAGTAGCTAGTGCCATCCCTATTTCAAGAACTTTCTTTTGACCTTGTGGCAAACTACCGGCAGTTTTATTCCTCATTTTTCGCAGACCGACTCTATCTAATATTTCATCAGATTTCTTTAGGGAATCTTCGTTCTTCCAAGAGGAAAAAAAGAATCCGCGTTTATCCTTGATTATCCTATATTGAGCCGCCACTGCCATATTTTCAATTACCCTCATTTTAGGAAAAATTTGTACAATTTGATAGGATTTAGCGATGCCCTTCTCAACCCTTTTATGAGGGACTAAATCTGTGACATCATCTCCATTAAAATAGATTTTGCCGTGTGTAGGTTTCTGGATTCCAACAATTAATTTATAAAAAGTGCTCTTTCCTGCACCATTTGGACCTATTATCGAAGCTAGCTCGCCCTTTCTCAACTCATAATTCACAGAATCTACGGCTATTAGCCCGCCAAATTCTTGAGTTAAATCTTCTGTCCTAAGTATTGTTTCCATAAATCCACTTCCTGAAAAGATAAACATGAAATATTATTAAAATAAAAAAAAGGGTTTTAGGAATTTAATATTCAGTATCCTAGCTCTGCACATGTGTCAAGATAATCGTCGGGATTATCTCTTCCTCTCCAGTCTAATATCTCGAAGAAATCAAATTCACCGGTTGTCTGTTCTGGTGGTAAGCCTTTGACCACAAACCAGTCTTGTATGGCTTGTCGGTCGCAAGGTCTCCAGTATTCGGGTCCTTTATGATACTCGAATTCATGACCTTCTATTTCTGCAATTACATCATCATTATTAAGAGTGCCTGCTCTTTCTATTGCTTTGCAAGCTTCGATAATACAGATGTAATTTCCAAGAGAGTAGGAATCGCCTGGACGACCGAATCTGCGCATAAAACGATCATTAATATCTTTGGCTTTCGAAGCGTATGGGACATCCATTTCAGCTATCTTATAATACCAGTCTATTCCAGCATACATACCTTGAAATGTTTCTGCTCCTCCGGCTCCATAAGCAATATTTGTTGTAGTAAGCGGCACCATCACATCCATTTCTTTATTCAATCCGAACTCAACGACCTGTTTAAGAGCATTTATTTGATCAGCACCACCAGCTATTATGACCAAAACATCTGGCTTAGCCTCTCTTGCTTGGCTTAGTAGGCCCGAATAATCGGTTGTACCTAGAGCAAATCTTTCGCCACCTATCCATTCTCCACCGAAATCATCAAGTGCTTTTTTAGTCATTTCCTCTTGTTCATGTCCCCAGACATAGTCTACCGTGAGTCCGTAGTGTTTGGTTCCGAGTTTATCGACAGTAGTACCAATGTTTGCATACGCTCCCACCTGATTTACAGTCATTGCAAAACAAGTATATGGGCTTAATACTTCTTTCGTGTGCATTGTCGTTTCTGTTTGATTTCCACACATCCAGATAATTTGTTCTCTCTTCGAAACTTCGTTAATTGCAAAGTTCACGGCTGAGCTTAGAACGCCGCTGATAAATGCCACATTCTCTCTCTCAATGAGCTCCATAACTCTTCTTGTAGCAACTGCAGGGACCATTTCCGTATCTCGAATTATAACTTCTATTGGTCTGCCCAAAACTCCTCCTGCAGCATTGATTTCATCAACCGCAATTTCAATTCCTTGCCCCATCTCAACTCCATAGTAAGCATACGTACCAGTTAATGAGAGAGGAACTGCAATTTTTATTGGGTCTCCTTTTGGCATTTCAGGGACTTGCGATCTATAAATATAATATCCTCCTCCTATTGCAACCGCAGCAGCAACAAGACCTCCCGCAGCGTATTTAAGGAAATTACGTCTACCTACCTCTTTTTTTGTTCCTGACATTTTTTTCAACCTTTTTTCTGTAAAGAATTATGGTTAATCTAATTTAATTATTTAACGTTTTACTTACGTGCGCAAAATCCTCCTAACGCATAATTTTAAA
>JAOZGV010000060.1 GCA_026015225.1 Candidatus Bathyarchaeota archaeon | reverse complement strand
TCAGGAAATGGCGTAAATCTTAGGCAGTCTTTTTTTAATTATTTGAAATTTTTCTGAATCTTTTTTCTTCCTCTATCAAATTGCATTCTTCCTTTCGATAACTTCATCATGAGATGAGTTACGTTATTTTGTGTGTGTGTGTGGGTATCTTGGTGCGGGCAACTAAAATTGAACTATTAAATTTTAAAGAAAAAATTATTTCTGTTCTAATATTTGAACAGACCGTTCCAAACTCTAGCTCTTTATATATCTAAGATATAAGTTAGATTTGATTAAAAATGAATAAAAAAATTATTGGAATATCAATGGCTATAATAATAATTCTAGCAGCAGCTTATATAGTAAATTGGGGTTTCTATTCATACACTGGCTATCAAGAACAACAATATCCTGTTCCACAACCAGCAGTACGCGGTCCTTCTAATATCGTATCAAAAGAAATTGCAGCTGGAGATGCTGCAGATTTTGAAGAAAGAATGGTAATTTATAATGCGTATATATCTATAGAGACAGGCGATATTGGTGATACTTTTGAAAAAGTTAAGAACTTAGCTGGAAAGTACGGAGGTTATGTAGCCGGGTCATCTCGCTCCACTCAAGGCATGCAGGAAAGGGCTGAGATTATCTTAAGAATTCCCAAAGACGAGTTTCATTCAGCAATTAAAGAAATAGAAAGCTACGGAAAACTCCTGGATGAAAGAACATCAAGTGAGGATATTACTGAGCGTTATGTTGATCTTAAAGCAAGACTGAGCAACCTTCAAAAACAAGAAAAAAGACTTAATGAAATCCTCTCAATGGCAAAAAATGTCGAAGAGATATTGCAGGTGGAGAGAGAACTGACTCGTATTAGAGGAGAGATAGAAAGCCTACAAGGACAGATTAACTACCTTGAAAGAAATGTTGAGATGTCATCAGTAGTAGTGAACTTAATCGAGCCGCCGCCTCCATTTACGCCACCAGGGGTTGATTGGGGACTGACCTTTGAGACGGCATTGATGGGATTCTTCGGTGTGATTCGTGGTCTGATAATTCTTATAGTAACGCTGCTTCCATTAGCAATAATTGGAGTTCCTGTCTACTATCTGTATAGAAGAAGGGAGAAGAAGAAAAAAAAGTAGAGGATTAGGAATATTCCAATTCAAATTTTTCCTAGGATCTCATGAATTCAAGCGAGCTATTGCGGTACAATGAAATATGCTGGTCTTGGCACCCAATAGTATCCAGGGTAGTATCCAGGATGGTATCCATATCCCGGATAACAATATGCATATTTTGGCTGTGAAGCGGAATATCCTATGGCCCCGCCAGCAAGGAGGGCAGAAGCTGCTACAACAGCGCCCCCAATCAAAACCCATTCTAGAACCAAATTTTTTCACTAATAAAATGATCTTATAAATCCCATTTATTTAGATTTCTAAATAATTTTCCACTCTTGAATAGACTCAATTCTTGATCTCTTCTTTCTGAGTTACATAAACCGTATTGCCATCAACCTTTATTCTTAGGCTATATTTTGCTCTCTCTGATTTTTCGACGTGAGATTTTCTGATTCTGAATGAGTAAGCCAAATTTTCTGCTTTCTTTTCAGTTCTGCAACGAACTTTAAAACCACCTATGATGCCAGAAGAGACAAGAAGAAGCTTTCTCGATCTTTGACCGTATGCAACACGCTTATCAAACGTACCTGGCTTATATTCCTTCATATCTTCTTCAATCTCGCAATATTTGATTCTTATGTGCATTTTTTAGAATCTTGCATACACTCTAATTCTTATAAATTTACATGTGTGAAGCTTTGAATTGCATGTAATATTCTCTCAAGAATTTCAACAATTACCTCTTTGATCTTCTCTATAATAATCTCTTTTATTTTTTCAAATGAGATGAATAAAAAATAAGTGAAGATCATACATTCACCAGAGCTTATCGTCAAATAATTTTCAAAGTTATTATTCAACCTTATGCAAATTATGATTAATATTCATTGCAAAAGGAAGAATAAAAAAATATTTTCTTTTATTGAGAACTATTGGGAGCTTTCAAGCTTTAGCTATTCTGCGAACATAATCAAGAAATCTGCCAAATAGTCCTCCGCTAAGTAACTGTATTGCCGTTCCAACGATCGACATTGTAATGTAGATTTTTGGTTCAATGCCTAATGCAAATGCTATTCCTGCTCCAATTAAGCCGTAGAATATGGTATGAGCTAGAGAATCGACCGCAAAGCGTTTTATTGCTTGTTCGTACTTAAATCCATCCAAGAGACTCATTGTTCATCTGTAGTACACTACCACTTTCTATTTAAAAACCATTATTCAAAATTTCGACCTAACGGATCTCGATATATGAAATAATCAATTTTCTGTTTTTACCATCGCTATTGAATTCATCAAAGGATAATCAAGTATTTCTATTGATCTTTGGTTTATGTCCTAAATGATTCGATCATATCCCGATATAAGCCAAAGATTGGCTTTTTTTATCTATGTAGTATGTAAAAAATTTAGTATGAATACATCCAATAGGCAGGTTTAAGGGTAGATACTGGACGCGCTCGTGCTATTGGATACCATGATTGCATCCAGGGAATCGGTTCATAATATGCTAATTGACTCGGGTGGATACCTTCTCCTACATAGGAGTATCTTCCAAGACCCAGACCAAGACCTATAGGTTTATACCATAAATTGTAGGGAGGGCCCCATCCATAACAATTGCACGTCATCATGTATCAATTAGAATTTTTAATCAAAGAGAATATAAATTTTCGCTATTGAAAGCAAATATCGATTTTTCATTAAATTTGACACCAACTTTTTCAGTAGTTAGTGCATACTCTAGAAATGACATAGATTAAGACTATTGTTAAAGGCATATCCAAAAGAACTCTACATATTCCGGTGAATTAAGAATTCTTGAATCTGTTGGTAAATGAATGTGGTTACCTGAGAATCTGTGATTAACCGATCCAGCTTCATAGACAAAACCACAGCGGTTTCGTCCTATATCATCATCAATGACCCATACCCAATAATTCTTTACAACTTCTGCCCTTCCAATGCTCTCCATCCATTTTAGTTCATATTTAATCTTGCCCTGATCGCCTAGTGACATAACTACATCAAGAGCAGTCGTTAGATCCTTTTTAAAAAGATCATACCTCACATTATGAGGCACTACTTCAACATCATTAAACTCCTTTTTTAATTTTTGACCTCTTATGATTACTTTAGGAATGATCAGTTTCCCATTGTTATTTTTTCTTCTTGTAACTTCATCCTTGAAAATAGAGTAAATTTCATTTAGGCGCGATGGATTTGCTTTATAAAAGCTTAGATTTGATCTATCCTTCCAAGGATAGTGATCCATTCTAAAAATATTTCTTTCTGGCCACCCATTATCATAATATATTTGATACCACCAAGATGATTCCCCATTTATCGAATCCACAATATGCGTATTTAATAATTCTTCATAATGATATTCTAATTTTATCAATCCAATATTGTGAAGGTGATAAAGTACATCGAAAACCGAAAAATAACCTGGATTAAACAAGTCAGCCCTCACAGTCTTAATCTCATCAGGTTGAAATAAAAAAGAGTCTCTATCAATCCTAACTCCTCCAACCATTTTCGGAATTGTATCAGATGGAATTGGTGCAATATCCATACTCGGAACAGTTGTTGGAATAGGTGTAGATGTAATTGTGGAATTTTGCCCTGGAGTTGGTGTAAAAGAAGGTTCGATAGTAGTTGGTATGCTTGAATCTGAAGTTACGTTAGATCCTTTAATTGGAGAAGCTTTCCTTTGGAATAAATAATTTCCTACTCCCCCAAACATAGCGGCAATAAGTGCTGCGCTAGCTATCGTAATATACTTTCTACGATTAATTTTTTCACTTTTCATAAAATTTTACCTTTTTGTAAAATTTTTTTAATCACGCGGATTTTAAGAATAAATTTGAATAACCTTTTATTTAACCACGACAGTCGAAGAAAAATGAGTGTATGAAAAAATGTCGATAACGGATTCTAAATCCGGAATTAAAACTTTCTAAATAATCCGCTCATATAAATTAAATTATAACAATGTTATACATTACGACTTCCTAATAAACATTCTGTAAAAAATATGTAGCGGCTTTTCTAACGAATCATTTCTAACAAGCTATAAATTCTGAATAGGTTGCGATCGATTGAAAAAAAGAATATGATGGTAAGTATTACGATAACTAAAATAGAAATATCGATCAGAATATTGTTGAATTTTCTTCTATAAAATGCCATCTTGGCACCTAAAGCAGTGTGAATAATTAATAGTGCTATCAGATAGACCTCAAATCTTATATGCTGATGAAGAGGAAGCGGACGAGTATTCATTGTATACCAACTAAGCCCGGATACTATTTGCATAACTGATACAAGTATTAGGGTGTAGCCAGAAAATCTTTGAAGAACTCTGAGCCAAAGAAAATACCTATTTTTTATGTTTCGAATATTACTAAAGATTCGGATCCATTTGAATTTGATCAATCCCTCGATTACGATTATGTGTATGACTAAAAGCAGGACAAAGAACCAATTGAACCACAGATGTACCTCTCTTATTAAAAACCATTGTGGTGTATAACGAATATAGAAAAGATCTCTAGTAATTCCATACCCAGAAAATATTGTAATTAAAGCAAGAATGACCAAAATCCATGAAAGAGTTCTATTAAATCGAATTATTCTTGAAATTAATCTAGCATCCATGGACCACTAATTATGTAATCACATCTTCATTAGGATTTGGATTGAATCGATTATAAACAACTCTTTCTTTATATAATGAAATAATTCTATTAATCCTTGAGGATTTCCATTGAAGATCATAAGAGTGACTTCTTCAATTATAGTTCTAACGCTCATAATTTTCTTATATTATAAGCGCGCGCTTTTATTATCATATCAATATTGAATATTGTCATTACAATTCTCAGAAAGGCCCTTCTTGAGCCTTTAAAATAAGTGAATTATCTTGGAATCATTTCTTGAGAATTTTACTAATCAGGATCTGGAAAAATTCTTGCTTATCTCTAGGAAAATAAGCTGGAGAAATTTTGGAAAGAAAATAAGATTTTACAATCCTAGTTTTGTTGATTATAAGACTTCAAAAGTGAATTCCCACCCGTTTAGTTTTCCTTCTATCTCAATAACCGGAAGAAATTGTACCCTAAATTGCAAACATTGTAACGGGAAAATCTTGAATACTATGATTCCAGCTAAAACTCCAAAGGATTTAATCAATGTATGTAAGGATCTCAAATTAAAAGGAAGTTTAGGATGTTTGATTAGCGGAGGATCTCTGTCGGACGGGTCCCTCCCTCTAGAAGATTTCACTGATGCTATAGTTAAAATTAAAAAAGAAATAGGTCTTAAATTAGTGGTGCATACAGGGCTTTCAAATAACTCTATTGTTGAAAAATTAAAAGCCGCTGGAATAGACGCAGCGTTAATAGATATAATTGGTTCCAATGAAACAATTAAAGAAGTATGTAAATTAGAAAAAACGGTAGACGATTACGATCGATCGATGAAGATCCTTAGTGAAAATCAAGTTACGTTTGTACCTCATTTAATTGTTGGTCTGCATTATGGGAAGTTAAGAGGAGAATTTGAATCTGTCAGGATAATTTCTAAGTATAATCCCGCTTCAATTGTAGTGATAGCATTTATGCCTATCAAAGGGACCGAAATGGAAAGAATTAAGCCTCCTGCACCCGAGGACATAGCAAAAATTATCGCTTTTGCTAGAATTAAAAATCCGAAAGTTCCCATAGTTTTAGGATGCGTTAGACCTTTAGGGGAGCATAGAAAAAAAACTGATGAGCTAGCTATCAAAGCAGGCGTTAATGGCATGGCTTACCCATCAGAAGAAGCAGTCGATCTAGTTGAATCAATGGGATTGGAAATTAATTTTTCATTTATTTGTTGTTCACAGATATATGAAGAGTATGAAACTGAACAGAAAAATAATTTATCTAATCTTCAAAGAAGGTTATAGAAAAATATTATAATAAACTGACTTACTTTTCAAAAATAGTAATATGTATGATAATTTTGATTGAAATTAACACAAGGAGAAGAAGATAGTGGTAATGGTCTTGAGTTTGGATAGATTTGCCAATTTGGCGAATAGCATTTCAAGTAAGTTGAAAGTAGATCTTATTCAATTAGAATCAAAAATTTTTCCTGATGAGGAAAGTTATCTTCGCATTCCTGAAAGTATCAAAGATGAAAAAGTAGTTGTAATACATTCTTGCTTTCCTCAACAAGATAAGAGACTTATTGAGCTTTTTATGATACTTGATAATGCAAGAGTTCTAGGAGCTAAAGAAATTATTTCGGTCATTCCTTATCTTGCTTATGCTCGTCAGGATAAAAGATTTCGCGATGGAGAAACCATCGGGATAAGCACAATTGCCAAATTGATAAGGTTATGTGGTACAAATACATTCATTACTGTTAATATTCATGAAAAATCAAGCCTGGATCTATTTAATATAAGATCGATTAATCTATCGGCTATGCTGGAATTGGGCAGTTACATAAAAGGACTGAACTTAAAAAATCCGATCGTTGTTGCACCTGATAGGGGAGCACTTGAAGATGCTAAGGAAGTTGCTAAGGTAATGAAAACTGATTATACATTTTTCGATAAGACCAGAGATCTAAAAACTGGGGAAGTTAGAGCAGGTTCAAAAGAAGCGGATGTAGGTGATCGTGATGTTGTTATTGTCGATGATATAATCTCCACCGGTGGAACTATTGCGAATATAGCAAAAATCGTTAAAAAACAAGGTGCCGAAAAGGTTCTGGCGGCTTGCACTCATGCCCTGCTAATAAAGGATTCTCGAGATAAATTACATAATGCTGGAGTAAATGAAATTATTGGAACAGATACCGTTGACTCTGATGTAAGTAGAGTAAGTGTTGCAAACATTATAGTTGACATTTTGAGGACATTAATTTGAAGAAATCTGTCTACTTTCATCTTTCTGGCGAGCATCCAACTCTTCCAAAAGCTGAAATAAAATCCATTATGGAGGCTGAAACTTACAGCTTTGACGTTATGGGCCAATTCCCACAATTGCTGAGGATGATGGCACCTTATGAAGCTTTACAATCAATATCTGATAGAAGTAGTATGTGCAAATCCTGCGGTCCTGAAATATTGTTCTGTGATGCCAATTTGAAATTAATTTTAAACCTCTTAAAAGAGGTAGATATGTCAAGATACATAATGCCCGATGAAAACTTCTCTGTAAGAATTACTAGAGTAAATGACTTTTCTAGGAATTTAAAAACTCCGGATATTGAGCGAGATGTAGGTGGATTTATAAAAAATAGTGTAAAAAATACAAAAGTTGATCTTACAAATCCAACAAAACAATTTTTCGGATTATTAACAGGAGAAAAATTCCTACTAGGCCTTCATTTTTTTGGCAAATTAGATCTCGCAGCAAGACAACCAAAAATGAGGCCCGTGTTCCACCCTTCTACCATGGAACCCAAATTAGCAAGGTGCATGGTTAATCTCGCAAGAGCAAAAAAAGGTAGATTGTTTCTCGATCCATTCTGTGGAATAGGTGGAATATTGATCGAGGCAGGATTGATGGGATGCGATATCATTGGATGTGATCGCGACTTAAGAATGGTGAAAGGAACAATACAAAATCTTAAACACTACAATTTAGATCATGGGGGAGTGATCTCCGCAGATGCAAGGAAGAATCCATTTATTCCTATAAAAAATATAGCGACTGATCCACCATACGGTAAAAATTCGTCATCCTTAGGAACAGAATTGGAGAGTCTTTTTAGAGATGCTTTATCATCAGCATTTGACTCACTCATTCCAACTGGAGTTATTTCCGTATCATCACCAAAAGGAGCAAAATTAAAAGAATACGGAGAAGAAACAGGACTCAAATTGAAGGAAACTCATGATCTATATGTTCATAGGAGTTTGACTAGAGAAATACTTGTTTTTGAGCGTTAAAAAAGTAATTAATGGGATGGGATTCTTGGAAATAATTTTTCTCGGTACTGGAGGCTCATTACCCACCAAGAAAAGAAATCTTCCTTCTATTGTGGTTAGGCGTGGTGCAGAGATAATAATGTTCGATTGTGGAGAGGGAACGCAGAAGCAATTAATTCATGCAAAAATCGGAATCAATAAAAAAATGAAGATTCTCATCACCCATATGCACGGGGATCATGTATTGGGGTTGCCTGGACTCTTTCAATCTATGTCCCTTCTTGGAAGAGACAAAAAGATCGAATTGTATGGTCCTAAAGGAATAATTGATTTTATCGAATCAATTGAACGTACAGTCAAATACGGCCGTACATTCGAACTTGAAATATTCGAAGTAAGTGAGGACGAAGTAATAGATGATCAGGAGTATAAAATCCTATCTACTAATACAGATCATGGAATTCTATGCCTTGCATACTCAATAGAAGAGAAAGATAAACCTGGAAGATTCAATCCAATAAAAGCAAAAGATTTAGGTATACCAAAAGGGCCATTATGGAAGAAATTGCAATTAGGTAATAATATAAAGATAAAAGGAAATGTGGTCAGGTCTAGCGAAGTCTTAGGACCAAAGAGACCAGGATCTAAAATCGTTTATGCCACCGATACTAAACCTTGTGAATCCGTTACAAATCTAGCAAAAAACGCAGACGTTTTAATTCATGATAGTACTTTTGATGAAGATCGTAAAGAGAAAGCAGAGGAATATGGACACTCTACCGCGAGCCAAGCTGCAAACGTTGCTAAGAAATCAAACGCAACAAAACTTGTATTGATACATATAAGTGCTATATATGAAGATGCTGAAAATCTTCTCAAGCAAGCATTAAAAATACATAAAAAGACCATATTGGCTCATGATCTTATGAAAATTAAGGTCTAAAATATTGCCGCTAGTAAAATATAATCGGTTAATAGGTTTTATATAACTCATATTGAAATCAGGTATTTCAAAGGTGTTTTTTATTTGAAAATTAATGATATTGAAATCGAAGATACTTATGCAGAAGCATTCGATATGTATATATCAAGAATTCTCATAACCGCTCAAACTTATAGATGGGCTCTCTTATCCACTACTGAGGCTAAAGGTTTGGGCGTATCGGCTACTATGGGCCCGGGTGAAACAGGTATAGAAACTGAAGTTCAAATCGATTCTACTCCCGATAGAAGACCGGGTTATATTCTTGACATTGGGCACAGTAATAAGAATGAACTTAATAAATGGTTAGTCGCAAGAATGAGAAAATGCGTCATACCGGTTCCAACAACTGCGGTTTTTAATGAACTTCCTGATGATGCGAAAGATTATTTCGTTGAAATTAAAGGAACGCCTATTCAATTATTCGGAGATGGGTATGAAAAGATAATTTCCAAATTCGGAAGAGAAATGTATAAAATACCAAGAATGGACGGATTCTTTTATATAGAGAGTCGATTTGGAGTCTGCAAAGGCATAGCTGGAGGGAATTTTCTAATATTGGCTGAGTCGCAACCTTCAGCTTTAAAAGCAGCTGAAGTTGCGGTAGATGCTATAAAAAGTATACCTTATGTTTTTAATCCTTGCGCAGGTGGAATTGCTGCATCTGGAACTAAGGTTGGAGGAAGTAAATATAAGGAAGCCGTAGCCACTACCAACGATCCTTATAATGCTTGTATAAGAGATTTAGTTGACGAATCAAAATTACCTGATGATGTGAAATGCGTCTATGAAATATTTGTAAACGGAATTTATCTAGAATCTATAAAAAAAGCAATGGAAGTCGGAATCAAGGCAGCAACTACGGTTGATGGAATAAAGAAGATCACAGCTGGAAATTATGAAGGTAAATTGGGTAAAATTAAAATTAACTTAAGCGATGTGCTCTAATACTTTTTGAACTGGGAGCTAGCCAATCTATCAATTGCTGTAATTGTTTACTTTTTAAAGTGACTTTTATGGGACCAAGAGGGGATTCGCCGTTTGGCATGCAAAACGAAATATGGTCTGCATATGCTACTTGTTTATTTAAATAAAATATGGCTGAATCATCCAACATATTACTAAAAATTGTGGATCTTGTAGCATCTCTTATCCTCTCACGCATGATTAATTGTTTGAGGTTTATCAAAGCATTCTTTTCTGGAGAATTCCCGGCTAAAACCTTTTTAAAACCATCTGATTGTTTCACTTTAAAATTTAGATCTGGGAATAAATTTAATAATGCTCTTCTAACTTTTTCAAGATCTTCGGTGGGATATACTTCTGCCTCCACTTTTACCTGAAAATTGTCGCTATTTGACATGGTATATCTAAATCTCTTTTTGAGTATTTTTGAACTTTTTCAAATTTATTCAGCTAAGAAATAATATTTTTCAGATGACCATTGATTCTATTTGTAAATTTATCGATAGTTGAATCATTTAATATCATAAAATCCGAGAGAGCTATAACATTGCCTATTCCAATTTTCAATTCTCTCTCATCTCTTTCCCTGAAATCATTCCAATTTTTTGGATCGTCGCTTCTTCCTCTTTTAGAAAGTCTCTGAAATCTCTGAATGGGTGAAGAATGGATTCCAAGAATAACAACTTTATAGAAGTTTCTTAATTCCTTAACTTCTTCAAGACTTCTAATTCCCTCGACAATTACAAATTTATTTCTTTCCTTTTTAATTATTGGTATTAGCTTACGCGCTACTACTCCTTTTCCCTCCTTTTTTCTTATTTCCAACATCAGTTTTCCAAGATTCTCGCCTGTAGGTAGAATCCCTTTTACTTTAGCCTCATTTCGAATAACATCTCCTAACACATAAACAGGCAATCCCAATTCACGAGCAACGTTAGAAGCCAATGCTTTTCCCGTTCCTGGCATACCGGTAATCGCAATAATTACTTTTTTCATAAAAATATTCCTCAATATAGGTTTACTACTAATATGATTCATTCAAAAAAATATCGAAAATAACTTTCTAATGCATTTCATATATCAATATGTTAAACAATGCTAAAATAAATCAAAAAATATAAATGAATTCAATAGTCTTCTTATCGAAAAGTCTTAACTTTATGAGAACTAACAAGATACTATCTCATGAAATGCTAAAAATAAGGCAGAATGGTTTAATATTCACGATATAGAGATTATAAAACAAGTCGGGAAAAATCACATAAGGGAGATTCTAGGAGGATTAACTTTCTGAATTTAGCAGACATACTTTCTACATTCGCGGAATATCTGATCAGTACTTATGGCTATTTGGGTATCTTTACGGTAGAGGCTATCGCAAATGCTTCGATATTTCTGCCTATTCCCAGTGCGATACTTACTATGGCATCTGGGATCTTTCTTAATCCGATTTTTGTTGGTATCTTTGCTGGTTTGGGCGCCGCAGTAGGTGAGCTTACTGGCTATCTTGTTGGCTATGGAGGTAGCAGGCTAATTGAAGAAAAACATGAATTTGCTGCAATGAGGAAAATATATGCCAGATATGGTTTATGGTCAATCTTCATTTTCGCAGCAATTCCATTTCCTTTTGATGTGATAGGAATTGTATGCGGTATACTAAAAGTTCGACCATTGCTTTTCTTTGTGTTAACGGCCGCTGGAAAGATTACCTCAAGACTATTGTTGGCTACTGCAGGAAGACAGGGTGCAGATATATTCTTTGGCATTTTTGAAGGACAAATTGATTTTTTGGGCATATTGATAATTATTATAATAACATCAATTTTCTTGGGTGCTTTAATTTTTTGGAGAATCAGCGTAGGGCAAGAAAAAAATAATGCCCTCTTGAGAGAAGATAGTCAAAAATGAAAACTGAAAGAATTAGAAGCTTTATCTCTTTTGATATCTCTTCTGAAAAGATCCTGAAAAAAATCCAAGAGGTGCAGGAAAAGTTAGTCCAAACAGAAGCCGATCTTAGAATTGTTAAACCTAAGAATATTCATATCACGATGAGGTTCTTGGGAGAAATATCGACAGAGACGGTCGAAAAAGTCATCGGACAAATGAAAGAGATCAAATCGCAAAGTTTTGATATAGAGTTTAAAGGAATTGGTACATTTCCCAATATTAAATATCCTAGGGTTATTTGGATCGGAATTAAAAAGGGCTCTATTGAATTAAAAGAAATTTTTGCTCAACTTGAGTCTAGACTTACAAAAATCGGATTTAATCCGGATAAAAAAGGATTTAATCCCCATCTTACAATTGCGAGGGTAAGGTCTGGTAGAAATAGACAAACATTGACAGATGCTTTGGGGCATTTGGAATTATATGAGATAGGAATCATTCGAGCAGAAATTTTAAAATTAAAAAGGAGTACCTTAACCCCCAATGGCCCTATCTATTCAACAATGCATGAAGTGGTCTTGGACTCGCAATAAAATGAAATGTATATAGTTTTACGATATTGGAGGTTAGAACTATATCAAATTCGGAGTCGATTGATAACATCAAAAAAAAAGTATTGGAGAAAATTCTTCCAAACTTAGAAGAAAAACGTGCAGTGTTGAGTATTGCAAACAACCTAGCAAGGAAAGTATCTGAATCGGCAAAAAAATTCAACTTGGAATGTATTGTAACTTTAGAAGGATCAGTTGCAAAGGATACATGGCTAAAAGATGAAGCTGATATAGATATCTTTATGCAAATTCCTAGAACACTTGAAAAAAAACAACTGGAGGAAATTTGTTTAAAAATAGCAAAAGATTCCTTGAAAAAATATCCTATTATAAAAAGGTACGCAGAACACCCTTTCATCGAAGCAAATGTCGATAATCACATTATAAACGTGGTTCCTTGTTATAGAACCATAAAAGGTCAATGGATGAGTGCGGCTGATAGAACTCCCTTTCATACAGAATATATGACAAAGCGTCTCAATAATCAATTAAGAAATGAGATCAGAATTCTAAAAAAATTCATGAAGTCCATAGGAACCTATGGTGCCGAAATAAAAATTGGCGGATTTAGTGGTATGTTATGTGAAATATTAATTTTACATTATAATTCTTTTAGAAATTTATTAAATTCGGCCTCAGAATGGAAAAATAATGAAATAATTGATATTGAGAATTTCTATAAAAGATCTGAAAAAGATATTTATGACCTCTTTAATGAACCTCTCATAGTGATAGATCCTGTCGATAGAAATCGAAATCTTGCAGCTGCAGTTACTGAAAAAAGACTATGGGAATTTGTATCTGCAAGCAGAGCTTTTCTAGAAAAATCCAGTGAAGATTCTTTCTTTCCTAAAATTGTAGGAAAAATTTCATCTAAAAAACTTTGTGAAATGATTGCCCATCGCGGGACTTCATTGATTTTCTTAAAATTTGGTAAAATTGAAGCAGTCGTTGATATTATATGGAGTCAGCTTTTCAAGAGTGAGAGGAGTCTGAAACAATCTCTTAAATCCAATGATTTCAATGTGTTACGATCTGCCTCCTGGAGTGACGAAAAAAACCTTAATATTTTGATTTTTGAATTAGAGACGAATCCAATTCCCACTATTAGGAAGCATCTCGGACCTCAGATTTACAGAAAACAGGACTCAGAACATTTTTTGAAAAAACATCTTAATGCAAAAGATACGACAATCGGTCCTTGGATAGATATCAATAGATGGGCTGTCGGGAAAAAAAGAATGTATAATAATGCCCGAAATCTGCTTTCAAATTTATTGAGAGATAAAGAACAGAGAATAGGGATTGCAAAATTTGTCTCAAATAGTTTAAAAAATGGGTTTGAAATAATAGAAGATGAGAAAATACTCGAATTATCCAAAAAAAATGAAGAGTTCGCCAAAATTTTAATCGCCTTCTTAAGGGGAAAAAATTTCTGGATTAAATGATCTTTCCTATTCATAAATCAGTCAGTTTACAGGGGGTTCCATCTATATATTCGACTGGATCTTTTTTAGCTATAGGAATAGTGGATGTTGGTGGAATAGCTAGATCCGGGAATTCACAAGGATATGATATCTATACAATCGATTATTTCGGAGACATAGATGTTAAAAGTTTCTCTAAAAAAAGTCTTTCAATTATTGATGAGTATGGACATAAAAAAGAAGATAAAACAATATTATCTGAGAAGCTATTGAAATTAGTAAAAAAATTGAGTAATGAAAATAAAGTTGATTTTGCTTTACTTTCTAGTGGGCTTGATGATGATTTTGACTTCCTTTACAGCCTTAACGAGTTAATTCCTATATTGGGAAATGATCCTGGTGTATTTAGAGCAGTAAGAGATAAAGAAAATTTCTTCCAAAGTCTTAAACAGATAGGTCTATTATTTCCAAGGACTTACCTAGTGAAAAATTTTTATGAGGGATTGCATGCTGCAAAAGATATAGGATTTCCTATAATTCTAAAACCTTTATCCGGTTTTGGAGGATTGGGAGTAAAAAAAATAGTTGATAAAAAAGAACTAAAAAAATTCTTTAAAATAGAATTAAAAGAACCATGTTTGGTTCAAGAATACATACCTGGCATTCCTGCAAGTATTTCACTTCTATCGGATGGTACAAGAACACAAATTCTAACAATTAACGAGCAATTATTGGGAATGAGGGAATTTGGCCAGAGAGAAGAATTTGTTTACTGTGGAAATATTATTCCCTTTGATACGAGTGATGAAAGGAAAAAAGAATGTGAGAAAATCGCATCGAGAATTACCGAACACTTTGGGTTGAAAGGATCAAATGGAA